>DAICZI010000187.1 GCA_027311205.1 Beijerinckiaceae bacterium
ATATACGTGTAAGGCCGGCCTATTCGGCGGCCTTTGCCATGCCTTCCATAGCCTTGGCGCCAGCAGCGACGGCTTTGACAATATTGTGGTAACCGGTGCAACGGCAGATGTTGCCTTCGAGTTCTTCACGGATCGTGTGCTCGGACAATTCGTGGCCCTTGCGGTTGACCATATCGACCGCCGACATGATCATGCCGGGCGTGCAATAGCCGCATTGGAGGCCATGATGCTCGCGGAACGCTGCCTGCATCGGATGCAGTTCGGTGCCGTGAGCCAACCCCTCGATGGTGGTGACGTGCGCACCCTCGCAGGCGACCGCCAGCGTGGTGCAACTCTTGATGGCATGGCCATCGACATGCACGACGCAGGCACCGCACTGGCTGGTATCGCAGCCGACATGCGTGCCCGTCAGGCGCAGCGTCTCGCGCAGAAACTGCACAAGCAGGGTGCGCGGCTCCGCATGGCCCTTAACCGCCTTGCCGTTCACCGTCATATGAATCATGGGCATTCGTGTCTCCCTTGCCTAATCATGTAAAAAGCGTTTGTCGAAACCAGAAAGGCGGTCAGGCAACTGACCGCATAAAAAGCGCACCGGTTTGAACTGGTCGCAAAACTCTGGCTGCTGTGTTTCATTCAACCCTGTCTTGGAACACACGTTTCATCGTGCGCCGATTTCAGGCATAGTGTGATGAAGCTTGGGAGAGGTCAACAGGCGATTTGGCAAAGAGGGCGTTTCCGTTCTTAGCCTTTCGCCGGATTTGGCGCTTTATGGCCGTTACATATTCCACTATTGCCGTTGCATCTATCACTAAGGATAAGACCATGCCCGTTTACAGTCTCGATGGCATCAAGCCTGAACTCCCGGCCAACGGCGATTGCTTCATCGCGCCCGGTGCCCATGTCATCGGCAAGGTCACGCTCGGTGAAGGTGCCAACATCTGGTTTGGCGCGACATTGCGCGGCGATAACGAGCGGATCAGCGTCGGCGCGCGCTCCAATGTGCAGGAAGGCTGCATCCTGCATACCGACATGGGCTTTCCGCTCAGCATCGGCGATGATTGCACCATCGGTCACGGTGTCATTCTGCATGGCTGCACCATTGGCGCTGGCAGCCTCGTCGGCATGGGCGCGGTGGTGCTGAATGGCGCGAAGATCGGGCGCGGCTCGTTGGTGGGCGCGCACGCGCTGGTGACCGAAGGCAAGGAATTCCCGGATTTCTCGCTCATCGTCGGCTCACCCGCCAAAGCGGTGCGCACGCTCGATGAAAAAGCTCTCTCCGGGCTCATGACCTCCGCGGCGCATTATGTCGAGAACGGCAGGCGGATGCGGGCCGGACTGAAAGAGGTGGGGTGAGCGCGGGAGAGCCCTCTACCGGTCTTCCGGTTCGGCTGCGCCCTCCTCACCCTCCGCTTCCCGCATCATCCGCGCCTTGCGGATGCTGAAGGGGATGAGGGCGAAATAGGTCAATGTCAGCACGATCAGCGTTTCCATCGGCAAAGTGAACAGCAGCAGCGTCGCCGTTGCCCCGGCCAGCAGCACCAGCGGCACCTGTTCACGCGGCACGCGGCCAAAGGTTTTGCCGGAAAAATGCGGCACGCGACTGACCATGAGAAAGGCCACCAGCAGCATATAGGCAATGTCGATGCCGATGGTGAGCCTGGTCAACGGCCAGTGCAGCGCCGAGAGATTGAGATAGAGCGGCAGCAGCACCACCAGAGCGCCGGCGGGGGCCGGCATGCCGGTGAAAAAGTTCTTGGTCCAGGCCGGTTGGCTGGTATCGTCATGGCTGACATTGAATCTGGCGAGCCGCAGGGCGCAGGCGGTGGCAAACACCAGCGCCGCAAACCAGCCGAGCGGCTTGATCTGCGCGATGCCCCACATATAAAGTATCAGTGCAGGCGCGACACCGAAGTCAATGAAATCGGCCAAGGAATCCAATTCCGCGCCAAAGCGCGACGTACCCTTCAGGGCGCGGGCGATGCGGCCGTCAAGCCCGTCAAACACCGCTGCTGCGAGAATGGCAAGAACGGCGGAATTGAATTTGCCCTCCATGCCAAAACGAATCGCCGTCATGCCGAGGCAGAGCGCCAGCAATGTAATGACATTGGGCACGATGATGCGCAAAGGCACCCGCCGCAGCGGTCGGCGCCTGGTGAAATCTGGCTGAAACAAAGGTCGGTTCATGCCGCGACGATAGGCCGAAGCGTCGCCCGCGACAAGCCGCACTGTGTCGTGGCTGGCTTTGCGCCATCCACCCTTGCGCCAAAGAGCGCTGTCCTCAACGACCGCGCGTGCTGCGCAGGCGCTTCCAGTAATCGAGACGCTTTTTGATATCGCGCTCAAAACCGCGCTCGGGCGGGGAATAAAGCTCGCGACGCCCCAGCCCCTCGGGCCAGTAATTCTGGCCTGAAAACCCCTCTTCAGTATCGTGATCATAAATATAATCAGCGCCATAACCCTCAGATCGCATCAGGCTGGTTGGCGCGTTGAGAATGGTTTTGGGCGGCGGCAGCGAACCAGCGTCTCGCGCCAGGGCTTGTGCCGCCTTGAAAGCAACATAGACCGCGTTGGATTTGGGCGCGGTGGCCAGATAGACCGTGGCTTGCGCCAGAGCCAATTCGCCCTCCGGCGAGCCGAGAAACTCAAAGGCATCGCGCGCTGCAATGGTGAGGGTCAGCGCCTGGGGGTCGGCCAGGCCAATATCCTCGCTCGCCATCCGCACCAGACGACGCAGCAAAAACAGCGGGTCTTCGCCCGCGCCCAGCATCCGCGCGAGATAATACAGCGCGGCATCAGGGTCAGAGCCGCGCACGCTCTTGTGCAAGGCGGAAATCAGATTGTAATGCTGATCCTGGCCCTTGTCGTAAATGGGTGCGCGGCGCTGCACCAATGTCGTCAGGCCTGGCGTATCGAGCATCGCGCCGGGGACTGCCAGACGCCAGATATCTTCGGCGAGACTGAGCAAGGCCCGGCCATCGCCATCCGCCATGCCGATCAGGCTGGCGCGTGCCGCATCGTCAAGCGGCAGCGCCATCGCCATCTCGGCTTCCGCACGCACCAGCAGCGCCTCCAGCGCTGCATCATCGAGCGCATGAAACACCAGCACGCGCGCCCGCGACAGCAAAGCGGCATTGAGTTCGAAGGAGGGGTTTTCGGTAGTGGCACCCACCAGCGTGATGGTGCCATCCTCCATCACCGGCAAAAACGAATCCTGCTGCGCCTTGTTGAAGCGATGGATTTCATCGATGAACAGCAAGGTGCCACCGCCGGCCCGGCGGCGCTGGCGGGCTTCCTCGAACAGCTTCTTGAGATCTGCAACGCCGGTGAAAATCGCCGAAACCTGAATGAAATCCAGCGTCGTTTCCCGCGCCAGCAGCCGCGCCACGGTGGTTTTGCCGGTGCCCGGCGGCCCCCAGAAAATCAGGGAGCCGAAATGCCCACTTGCCAGAAGCCGCGTCAGCACCCCGCCTGCACCAACCAGATGCCCCTGCCCGGCGACATCGCGCAGTCTGTCTGGTCGCAGCCTCTCGGCCAGGGGCGCAGCGGGGGCTTCGGCGGCAAAGAGGCTCATGCCGGGTTCAGCCGCCAACGATCGAGGTGAAGACCTGACCGGCACGGTTGATGGTCAGCTTCCAGAAATGGTGCTCAACGGCGGTAACTTTCGCCAGGCTGGCCGTGTCGGCAATGGCGACACCATTGACGGCGATGATTACATCGCCCTTGCGCACATTATATTGCTGCGCCACCGAATTTGCAGCGACATCGCTCACCACCACGCCCTTCGTCACACCCTGGATGGCCATGTCCTCAATGACAGCGGGCGAGATGTTTTCCACCGAAGCGCCTTGTAGCGGCGATGGCCCGGTCAAGGCGCGCACATCGCGAGCCGGAATTTCCGGCGCGACCGTCAGCGCAACCGTGGCGCTGGCGCTCTGGCCATTGCGCAGATAGGTCAGTTTGCTCGTGCCACCCAGCGGCTCGATCCCGAAGTGGTAGCCAAAGCTCTCGACATCGTCGACCGGTTTGCCATCAATCGCCGTGATAATATCGCCGCGTCGCAGCCCTGCTTTGGCGGCGGGCCCATCGGCAAAAACGTTGGAAATCAAAGCGCCATCGGGCCGGGCCATGCCCAGCGAAGCGGCAATGTCCGGTGTTACGGATTGCAGCGACGCACCCAGCCACGGGCGGCGCACTTGATGGCCGCCATTGCGGGCCGCCGCAATCACCGCCTTCACCGTATCAATGGGAATGGCAAAGCCGATCCCCACCGAACTGCCGGTTTGCGTATAGATCGCCGAATTGATCCCCACGACATGGGCGTGCATATCGACCAGCGCACCGCCGGAATTGCCCGGATTGATCGCCGCATCGGTCTGGATGAAAAACCCGTAATTGGAGACGCCGACCTGCGTGCGGGCCAGTGCCGAAACAATGCCCTGCGTCACAGTCTGGCCGACACCAAACGGGTCGCCAATCGCCAGCACGATGTCGCCGACCTGCAGATTGTCCGATTCGCCCAGCGTCGCGGTCGGGAACGGCCCCGGCCCCTTGATTTTAAGCACCGCCAGATCCGTGCGCTTGTCGCGCAGCACGATGTCGGCCGGATATTCCCGCTTGTCGGCAAGGGCGATTTTCACTTTCGTCATGCCTGCGATGACATGGAAA
>DAICZI010000188.1 GCA_027311205.1 Beijerinckiaceae bacterium
CCCTGATCTGGCGCCGCGTGGCATTTGACTGCGTCACTTGATCATTGAGGCCGCGCAATTGCTGGCGTTGCTGGTCAATCTGGCTTTGCGTCGGCAAGCTGGTCTGGGCCGCAACCGGCCCGGCGGTCACCACGCCAAAAAGCAGGATCAGGCTGGGCAAAAGCAGGCATGGTGCAGGGCTGATTCGCATGGCCGCTGACTTTATCCGGGCTTTGGCCCCCGCAATAGGCCGGGCTTTAATGCGCAAGGCCACCGACCCAGACCCGCGCAACATCAAGTGCTGCATCAAGATAGACAATATCGGCACGATACCCGGCGCGCAAATACCCGCGTTCATGGTCTTGCCGCATCAAGGCGGCAGGCGTTGCCGAGGCCATGTGCAACGCATCGCCCAGCGGCACACCAAGCGTCCCGACACAATAGCGCACGGCTTGCAGCATGGTGAGATCGCAGCCGGCCAACGTGCCATCGTCCAGCCGCAGCGCGCCGTCCTGCCGCTTCACGCGGCGGCCTTGCAGCATGAATTCATCCGGTCCCCCAGCCGCAGGCGACATGGCGTCGCTGACCAGATAAATCTTGTCCACGCCTTTGGCCTTCAAAGCCACTTTGAGCGCCTCATCGGCGACATGGATGCCATCGCAAATCAGGCCGCACCATGCCTTGTCATCGCAGAGCGCCGCGCCGACCATGCCCGGTGCGCGATGCCCCAAGGGGCTCATGGCGTTGAAAAGATGGGTAAAGGCGCGCGCCCCGGCCGCCAGCGCCGTTTCAGCCTGTGCGGCAGGGGCATCCGAATGACCAAGCGATACCACCAGGCCCGCCGCGGCCAACCGTGCCAGGTCTTGCGGCGCGACCTGACCCGGTGACACCGTCAGCAGCACCGCGCCACTTGCTGCCTGCAGCAGCAAGGCAACATCCTCGCCCGTCATGGCGCGCACAAAATTCAGCGGGTGCGCCCCCCGCCGCGTGGCATCAATGAACGGGCCTTCCAGATGCAGGCCCAACACACCCGCAATGCCTTGGCGCTGCGCTTCGCGGGCGGCTTCCAGCGCGAGCGCCATTTTTGCCGGATGGTCGGTGATGAACGTCGGCAGCAGCGCAGTGGTGCCAAAACTCCGGTGCGCCGCCGCAATTCCGGCCATGGTCGCCACATCAGGCGTGTCATTCAGGAGAAACCCGCCACCGCCATTGGCCTGAAGATCAATAAAGCCCGGTGCCAGCACGCCGCCTTCAAGCCTGTGACGCGCCGTGGCCGGATCAAGCTCCGCCATCGGTACCAGGGCTTCAATGCGCCCGCCGCGCATGATCAGCGCATGCTCTTCGAGCCAGCCCTCGCCCGTAAAAATGCGCGCGCCGGTCAGCGCAAGCTGGGGCGTGGCCGTCTGCGCCAGCGGGTTCATGGCCAAGGCTCCGCGCGGCGCGCCAGCATCAGCGCACCCTCAAGCGGATCAGCCAGAGGCGCCACAAACTGTGCCTGGAAGGCCGGGGTGGCGAAGGGCTGCAACGCTTCCGCAAGGCCCCCAATCAGGCTGATGCGGGTGACGCCGCGTTGGCGCAAGCCTCCGGCCAGCGCGCCAAGATCAGCCAGTGCCTCGCGCACCAGGCGGCGTGCCAGCCGTTCGCCTTGGTGCGCCTGCTCGATAATCTCGGGCACCAAAGCGGCATAATCACGCGAGGATGCAGTCTTGGACCAGGCGATGCAGCGCGCCGGCTGGTTTTGGAAGTGCTGCATCATCAAGCGGGTCAGCGGCGTTTTGCGGCGCAGCCCATCATGGGCGAGCAAAGCTTCCGCCAAGGCTTTGCGCGCCATCACCGCGCCGGAGCCATGGTCGCCGAGCAGGAAACCATGCCCGCCAAGACCAAGCCGCGCGCCTCTTTCAAGCGCAAATGCCCCTGAGCCCGTGCCGCAGATGACAATGCCGCCATCCTTGCCACCATGTGCGCCGAGGCAGGCGATCAGTCCGTCGCTGTCAACCTGTGCGCTCGCAAAGGGCAGACCGCTCGTCTGCACCCGCTGCGCCTCGGTGGCGGTGGTGACACCCGCAAGGCCAAGCCCGGCATGAAGCTGCTCCAAAGGAATACCGGCTTGCGCTGCGGCCTCTCCCGCCACCTCGATAAGGACCGCGAGCGCTCCGGAAAAATTCTGATGGATATTGGCCGCGCCACCGCGCGCCTCGCCGCGACGCGTGCCCGCATGATTGCGGATGCGGGCACGACAGGAGGTGCCGCCACCATCAATGCCAAGATAGTAGGTTTGCTTCACGCTGATGTGAATCCGCTGGCCGTTGGGGGCCGAATCTATAACAGCCCTCACGCCACCTGTCGCGCCTCTACAATCCCGGTCGCATATATTGCGGCTTCCGCAGCGAAGGGCGACAGGCCGTCATTGCGCAGCGCGATCACCGCGGCAATGTCTTTGGCGGGCAGGGGACGGCTGAACAAATAGCCCTGTCCCTCGCCGCAGCCATGGTCGCTCAAAAGCTGCAACTGCTCACGGGTCTCCACGCCTTCACCAATGGTCGCAACCCCGAGATTGGCGGCCAGCGATGTGATCGCCTGAACGATCGTCGCAGCCACGTGCTGGTGCTGCATTTTGTGCACGAAGGACTGGTCGATCTTGATGGTGTCGATGGCGAAATCAGCCAGATAGGCCAGCGACGAATAGCCCGTGCCGAAATCATCCAGTGAAATCCGCACGCCGGTGCCGCGCAGCTTTTGGAACGTATCGACCGTGCGTAGCTGCTCGGTGATCAACACTGATTCGGTAATTTCGATTTCGAGGCGGCGCGGGCTCAATCCGGTTGTGGCCAGCACGGAAGCGATTTCGCCCACAAAACCCTGATTGCGGAATTGCACCGCCGAGACATTCACGGCAACGCGGATATCGGCGGGCCAGTGCGTCGCTTCATGGCAGGCGGTTTCGGCGATCCATCTACCAAGTTCGAGAATGATGCCGGTCTCTTCCGCCAGTGGAATAAAGTCACAGGGCGGGACATTGCCGCGCTCCGGGTGGTTCCAGCGCACCAGGGCCTCGCAGGCGACGATCCGGCCATTCGCCAGATTGATGATCGGCTGATAGACGAGGCTGATTTCTGGTGTGGACAGTGCCCGCCGCAAATCCATTTCAAGTTGTCGGCGCAACTGGTGCTCGGAGTTCATTTCCTTGGCAAAGGCAACGGCCTGCCCCTTGCCGCCGGTCTTGGCCCGATAGAGCGCCAAATCGGAATTATGCAGCAATTGTTTGAATGTCGTGCCGTCTTGCGGGGCCAGCGCAAAACCGATGCTGACACCGACGCGCACCAACCTGCCATCAATATTGTACGGCTCGGATAATTTGGTTACCATTCGCAGCGCGATATTATGCACCATTTCCGGCATTGATACCGACAGCACCAGCGCGAATTCGTCACCGCCCAGTCGCACAGTCAACTCATCGGGTCTGATGTCGCGGCGCATCCGGTCAGCGCATTGGCGTAGCAATTCATCGCCGACACCATGGCCATAGCTGTCATTCACAGCCTTGAAACCATCAAGGTCAAGGCTCAGCACGGCAAAGCTGACCGTGGCAGCTTTCAGGCGACCGTCAACCACGCGCTGGAAGGCGAGGCGGTTGGGCAGGCCTGTCAAAGCATCGGTCTGCGCCTGGATCTGGGCTGATGTCTGGTTGCGCAGCAATTCGGTGACATCGCTGACAGTGCCCGCATAGCCCGTGAACGTCCCGTGTTGATCGAACTGCGGTTGACCGATAATCGCCCAGCAGCGTGATTCGCCCCGTAACATCGGTGATATGGTGCGCCGCGTGATGGCACGCTGGTGACGCATGCATGAGCGGATATGGCGCGCATCCGACGATTCGGGCAAAAAAATCGCAAAGGGCCGCCCGCCTGTGAACAGCGCGTTCAACGGCGTCAACTCAAGTTGCTCAGGGGGCATGGTGAATAGTTCCGATAGCCGGTCGGATACGCCATTCAGCCGACCTTGCGCATCGGTTTGCCACTGGATCTCGGCGCTGCTTTGCTCAATTTCTTCGAGACGACGCCCGCGTTTGGCGCTGATTTCACGCAATTGCAGCATGTTGAGGCGACTTACGACAAAAAGTTCAGAGCGTTCGCTCACCGCGCTTGCCACGATGAAACCATAGGTGGCCGCAAAAGGTAATATTGCATAATAAGTGGAATCGCCTGCGCGGATAATCGCCACAACTGTCGCGACCATGATCGCTGCACCATAGACGAGCGCCGCTTGCCAGACGGTGCCCAAAGTCAGGGCACCGGCGCAAATCATGCCTGCTGCGACGCAAATCAGAATCGCCCGCTCTTTGTCGGACGAATCTGGGAAAAGTTGATAAATTGGCGCGGCCCAGAGTAAACCTAATGTAAAACTATTGATACTTAGCCTCTTCAAAGAAGATATTGGTAATGAAGTTTTCAATAATTTGGAATGATATTTTCTCCAGATCGAAAACATCTTGAGCATCATTATGGTCAGGGCTGCAACCCAGCCCGCAAGAAAAAGATCATGGCCCGCATGGGCAAAAACCACGACCAACGCCAAGGCGTTGGCGCAAACGGCAAGCAGCCCAGGCAGGGTCAACCGCGTGACTGCGTTGACCCGGTCAGCCCGCAGTTCGCCGCGATCAGCCTCGGTCAAAGTCCGCAAA
>DAICZI010000189.1 GCA_027311205.1 Beijerinckiaceae bacterium
GTCCATGGGTCCTTCCGCAGAGATGCAGGCGCGGCGCTGCTTCGTCAGCTTACCAAATGCTGCGGCAATGAAAGAAAAAGGCCGCCCGAAGGCGGCCTTGATCCATCGTAACCTGGGCTGCCTCGCGCTTATTCCGCGGCTGGCAGTTGCACCAGCGGGGCTTTCGACATTTCCGCCTTCTGGGTCAGAATCATCTCGTCGCGCATGGTGGCGATGCGGCGCAGCTTGGACATGGCCGCACCGGTACCCGCCGGGATCAAGCGCCCGACGATCACGTTTTCCTTCAGGCCTTCGAGCGTGTCGCGCTTGCCGTTGACGGCAGCCTCGGTCAGCACGCGCGTGGTCTCCTGGAACGAAGCCGCCGAGATGAACGAGCGAGTCTGCAACGAGGCCTTGCTGATGCCCAGCAGCACCGGCGTACCCGAAGCAATCCGCTTGCCCTCTGCGAGCATCTTTTCATTGACTTCGGCCAATTCGGCCAGATCAACCTGCTCGTCCTTCAGGAAGGCGGTATCGCCGGGATCGACGATATCGACCTTTTGCAGCATCTGCCGGACAATCACCTCAATGTGCTTGTCGTTGATGTTGACGCCCTGAAGCCGATAGACTTCCTGGATTTCATTGACGAGGTAGGCGGCCAGTTCCTCGACACCCTTGATCGCCAGGATGTCATGGGGGGCGGGCTTGCCTTCGACGATGTAATCGCCCTTTTCCACGGCGTCACCATCGAGCAGATGCGTCTGGCGGCCCTTCGGCACCAGAATTTCGACCGGCTCCCCACCCTCTTCGGGCGGGATAATGTTGATGCGCTGCTTGTTCTTGTAATCCTTGCCAAATTTCAGCGTGCCGCTGATCTCGGCAATGATCGCGTGGTCTTTGGGACGACGCGCCTCGAACAGTTCGGCGACGCGCGGCAGACCACCGGTGATGTCGCGGTTACGGGCCGATTCCATCGGGATACGGGCAATGGCATCACCTGCCTTGATCTCGGTGCCGACATCAAAGCTGATGATTGAGTCCACCGGCAGCGGGTATCGAGCATCGCCGCCACGCGCCAGTTTCAGCACCTTGCCGTCCTTGCCCTTGATGGTGATGGACGGCTTCAGGCTCGACGAGCGCTGGTTGGCGCGCCAGTCGGTGACGGCACGGCGCACGAAGCCGGTCTTTTGGTCGAGGCTCTCGGAGAGCGACGCTCCGTCGACCAAATCCTCATAGGCAACCGCCCCATCAACTTCGCTCATGATCGGCCTTGTATAGGCGTCCCATGCGGCGATGCGCTGACCGCGCTTGACCATATCACCCTCGTCCACCATCAGGCGCGAGCCATATTGCACACGATGCACCGCGCGCTCCGCGCCGTCGTGACCCATGATGACAATGGCGACATTACGCGCCATCACCATCAAATCGCCATCGCTGTTGCGGGCTACCGCCCGGTTGCGGATCGTCACCTTGCCATCGAACTTGCTTTCGATGGAGGAGGTATCGGTGATCTGCGCCGCACCGCCGATGTGGAAGGTACGCATGGTGAGCTGCGTTCCGGGTTCACCGATGGACTGCGCGGCAATGACGCCGACAGCCTCGCCGATGTTGACGGGTGTGCCCCGCGCCAGATCGCGGCCGTAGCACTTGGCGCAAACGCCATTCTCGGCTTCGCAGGTCAGCACCGAACGGATTTTGACTTCGGAAATGGCCGAGGCCTGAATCCGGTCAATATGCCATTCCTGAATCATCTCCCCAACATCGACGATGACCTTGCCATCAAGATCGGTCAAAACCTCGCCCGCCGTGCGACCCAGAATCCGGATCGACAGTGGCGCAACGATTTGGCCGGCATCCACGATCGGACGCATGACAATGCCGCTCTGCGAGCCGCAATCAGGCAAAGTGATGATCGAATCCTGCGCGACATCGACCAGACGCCGCGTCAGATAGCCGGAGTTGGCAGTCTTCAGCGCGGTATCGGCGAGGCCCTTGCGGGCACCGTGGGTCGAGTTGAAATATTCGAGCACCGACAGGCCTTCCTTGAAGTTGGCGATGATCGGCGTTTCGATAATGTCACCCGACGGCTTGGCCATCAGGCCGCGCATGGCAGCAAGCTGCTTCATCTGGGTCGGTGAACCACGCGCACCAGAATGCGACATCATGTAGATCGAGTTGATCGGAAGATCACGACCGTTGGCATCCTTGTGGGTCGCCGAAATGCGCACCATCATCTCTTCGGCGAGCTTGTCGGTGCACTTGCCCCAGGCATCCACCACCTTGTTGTATTTTTCCATCTTGGTGATGAGGCCTTCGTTGAACTGCTGCTCATATTCCTTGGCGAGCGCGCGCGTGGCCTCGACAATGGCGGGCTTGGTCTCGGGCACCACCATGTCGTCCTTGCCGAAGGAAATGCCGGCCTTGAATGCCTCGCGGAAACCGAGCGCCATGATCTGGTCGCAGAAAATCACCGTCTCCTTCTGACCGCAATTGCGATAGACGGTGTCGATCATCAGCGAGATTTCCTTCTTGGTCATCAGCTTGTTGGCGACGTCGAAGGGGATCTTGTTATGGTCAGGCAAGAGCTGGCCCAAAATCATCCGACCTGGGGTCGTGTCGAAGATTTTGGAATGGCGGTTGCCCGCGGCATCAAACGTCCAGAGCCGACCCTTGATCTTGGCGTGCAGGGTCACGGCCTTGGCAGCCAGAGCGTGCTCAACCTCGCCCATATCCGAGAACATCATGCCCTGCCCCGGCTCGCCATCGCGCATCAGCGAGACGTAGTAGAGGCCCAGCACGATATCCTGGCTCGGCACGATGATCGGCATGCCGTTGGCTGGATGCAGGATGTTGTTGGTCGACATCATCAGCACGCGCGCCTCAAGCTGCGCTTCCAGCGACAGCGGCACATGCACCGCCATCTGGTCGCCGTCGAAATCGGCGTTGAAAGCGGCGCAAACCAGCGGATGCAACTGAATCGCCTTGCCCTCGATCAGCTTGGGCTCGAAAGCCTGAATGCCGAGGCGATGCAAAGTTGGCGCGCGGTTGAGCATGATCGGATGCTCGCGGATGACCTCGTCGAGAATGTCCCAAACCTCGGGACGCTCCTTCTCGACCAGCTTGCGCGCCTGTTTCACTGTGGTCGAATGGCCCTTGGCCTCAAGCCGCGCATAAATGAACGGCTTGAACAGTTCCAGCGCCATTTTCTTCGGCAGGCCGCACTGATGCAGCTTCAGTTCGGGGCCAACCACAATGACCGAGCGGCCGGAATAATCGACGCGCTTGCCGAGCAGGTTCTGGCGGAACCGGCCCTGCTTGCCCTTGAGCATATCGGCGAGGGACTTCAGCGGACGCTTGTTGGCACCGGTGATGACCCGGCCACGACGGCCATTGTCAAACAGCGCGTCAACCGATTCCTGCAGCATCCGCTTCTCGTTGCGGATGATGATGTCGGGAGCCTTCAGCTCCATCAAGCGCTTGAGGCGGTTGTTGCGGTTGATGACGCGGCGGTAGAGGTCATTCAGATCGGACGTGGCAAAGCGTCCGCCGTCGAGCGGCACCAGCGGGCGCAGATCGGGCGGGATCACCGGCACTTCGGTCAGGATCATCCATTCCGGCTTGTTGCCCGAATGCATGAAGGCTTCAATGATCTTCAGACGCTTGGCGAGTTTCTTCGGCTTCAGCTCGGTCTTGGATTCGGCAATCTCCACCAGAAGCTGCTCGGCAATCTTCGGCAGATCCATGGTTTTCAGGATTTCGCGAATGGCCTCCGCGCCGATCATGGCGGTGAAGGAATCCTGGCCGTATTCGTCCTGGGCGCGAAGATATTCCTCTTCACCCATCAACTGACGATCCTTGAGTGGCGTCAGGCCCGGATCCATGACGATGTAGGATTCAAAATACAGAATCCGCTCAAGCGACTTCAGCGGCATATCGAGCAACAGGCCGATGCGTGAGGGCAGCGACTTCAAGAACCAGATATGGGCGACGGGCGCGGCCAGCGAGATGTGGCCCATGCGCTCGCGCCGCACCCGCGCCAGCGTCACTTCAACGCCGCACTTCTCGCAGATGACGCCCTTGTATTTCATCCGCTTGTATTTGCCGCAGAGGCATTCATAATCCTTGGTGGGACCAAAGATGCGGGCGCAGAACAGACCGTCACGCTCCGGCTTGAAGGTGCGGTAGTTGATTGTCTCGGGCTTCTTGATCTCGCCAAACGACCACGAAAGAATCTTCTCGGGGCTGGCGATACCGATCTGAATCTGGTCAAACGCCACCGGCTGCACCGCATTGGCGAACAAATTCATCACTTCTTGGTTCATCACCTGTCTCCTGCGAAATGCCGCGTGCGTAGGGGGATGCGCACGCCAGCCCGCTTTGAATTATTTCTGCTCGTCCACGACCTGGGGAGCGGAACGCGCACCCCCAGTCCTTTGTTCACTTACAGGCTATTCCGCCGCTTCGGCCGGCGGCAATTCATCCTGCTTCACCTGGTGCGTCAGATCGACATTGAGGCCGAGCGAACGCATTTCCTTGATCAGCACGTTGAAGCTTTCCGGGATGCCCGATTCGAACTTGTCCTCGCCACGCACAATCGACTCATAGACCTTTGTGCGCCCGGCAACGTCATCGGATTTCACCGTGAGCATTTCCTGCAACGTATAGGCC
>DAICZI010000018.1 GCA_027311205.1 Beijerinckiaceae bacterium
AACCGCGCCGCAGCGCTCGTGCGCCAGCTGCTGGCTTTCTCGCGCCGCCAGACCATGCGCCCCGAAGTGCTGCAGATCGGCGACATGATCAGCGAAGTGCGTATCTTGCTGCAAAAACTGGCCGGCGAGCGCGTCGAGCTTGATTTCAAGCAGGCCCGCGACCTGTGGCTGACCCGCGCTGACCAGACCCAGCTCGAACAGGTGATCATCAACCTCGTGGTCAACGCCCGCGACGCCATGTCCAATGTCGGCAAGATCACCATCCGCACCCGCAACATTGCCGCAGCCGAATGTGGCGCCCTCAATGAAAAGGCCCTCCCCGCCGCAGATTATGTCGCGGTTGAGGTCGAGGACACCGGTGCCGGCATACCGCCCGAAATCCGTGAAAAAATATTCGAACCGTTCTTCACCCCCAAGGAGACCGGAAAAGGCACCGGACTTGGCCTTGCCATGGTCTATGGAATCATCAAGCAATCGGGCGGATTTGTCTTTTGCGAGAGCGAAATGGGCAAGGGTGCCCTGTTCCGGCTGCTCCTGCCACGCATCGACCCCAACGAAATCGCCACACCGGCCAAAAAAGAGCCGACCAAGTCCCGCCCGGCTGTCGACATGAGCGGCCAGGGCACGATTCTTCTGGTGGAGGACGAACATTCGGTGCGCAAAGTCGCCGCCCGCGCCCTGCGCAACCGCGGCTATACGGTGCTGGAGGCCGAGACCGGCCAGCATGCGCTCGACGTTGTCGCCGACACCACGGAGAAAATCGGCTTGATCATCTCCGATGTGGTGATGCCGGAAATGGACGGCCCAACCATGCTGGGCGAATTGCGCCGCCGCAACATTACCGCCCGCATCATCTTCGCCTCCGGTTACGCCGAGGACGCCTTCGCCCGCAACCTGCCGGACGGCGAGGACTTCGGGTTTCTTGCCAAGCCATTCACCATCAAGGATCTCCTCGAAGTGGCCAAAACCAACCTCGAATGAGAGCTCGCGGTCACTACGACCAAGGTCGCATAGAAAGAACATAAAAAGAACTTGTCGACGAGAACAAACGTGATACATTCAGCCTGGTTGCAGCCGCAGCCCGCACATGCAAGAAGGACACCAAGCCGATGAGCGCATCAGCCCCGCAGACCAATCTTCGCCTCGTGGAAGGGACTTCCGTGGACAAAACCAAAGCCCTTGACGCCGCCCTGGCGCAGATTGAACGCGCCTTTGGCAAAGGCTCGATCATGCGTCTTGGCAAGAACCAGAAGACCGATGATATCGAGACCATTTCCACCGGCTCGCTCGGCCTCGACATAGCCCTTGGCGTCGGCGGTCTGCCGCGCGGCCGGGTCATCGAGATCTATGGCCCTGAATCTTCAGGAAAAACCACGCTTACTTTGCATGTCATTGCCGAAGCGCAAAAGCTTGGCGGTGTCTGCGCCTTTGTCGATGCCGAACACGCACTGGATCCGGTCTATGCCCGCAAGCTCGGCGTCAACCTTGAAGACCTGCTGATTTCGCAACCTGACACCGGCGAGCAGGCACTGGAAATTACCGACACCTTGGTGCGCTCGGGCGCGGTTGATGTGCTGGTCATCGATTCGGTTGCAGCCCTGACGCCGCGTGCCGAAATTGAAGGCGAGATGGGTGAAGTGCAGCCGGGCCTGCAAGCGCGGCTGATGAGCCAGGCGCTGCGCAAGCTGACGGGCTCGATTTCACGCTCCAATACCATGGTGATTTTCATCAATCAGATCCGCATGAAGATTGGTGTGATGTACGGCTCGCCCGAAACCACGACAGGCGGCAACGCACTGAAGTTCTATGCGTCCGTGCGCCTCGACATCCGCCGCATCGGCGCCATCAAGGATCGCGATGAGGTGATCGGCAACCAGACGCGGGTCAAGGTTGTCAAAAACAAGGTGGCTCCCCCCTTCAAGCAGGTCGAATTCGACATCATGTATGGCGAGGGTGTCTCCAAGAATGGCGAATTGATCGATCTTGGCGTCAAGGCTGGCGTCGTGGAAAAGTCGGGAGCCTGGTTCTCGTTTGATTCAACGCGGCTTGGCCAGGGCCGCGAGAATTCGCGGGCCTTTCTGAAAGCCAATCCGGAAGTCGCCAACCGGATCGAGAAGGCCATCCGCGAAAATTCCGGCCTGATTGCCGAGCGCATTCTCGCCAATGTCTCGCCAGGAGCAGGCGACGAGGCGGACGAATAAAGCGGGGCCTCGACAGCGCGGACGCCACTGGCTAGAAGAGCCTTGGCTGGACAGTGGGTTGGCAATTCCGCCTTCCCGCCATTCCTTTCCGGCCTTGTGTTCAGGTGAGCCTCCAGCATGGCCAGCGTAAACGCCATTCGTTCGCAGTTTCTCGAATTTTTTGCCAGGAATGGCCATGAACGGGTGGCATCCTCATCGCTGGTGCCGCGCAATGATCCGACATTGATGTTCACCAATGCCGGCATGGTGCAGTTCAAGGACGTGTTCACCGGCAAGGAGAAGCGACCCTACAATCGTGCGACCACGGCGCAAAAAGTGGTCAGGGCTGGCGGCAAGCACAATGATCTCGACAATGTCGGCTACACGGCGCGCCATCACACATTTTTCGAAATGCTTGGCAATTTCTCCTTTGGCGATTATTTCAAGGAGCGGGCCATCGAGTTGGCCTGGACGCTGACCACCCGCGAGTTCGGGTTGAGCCGCGACCGGCTGCTGGTCACGGTCTATCACGACGACGATGAAGCCTTCAATTTATGGCGCAAGATTGCCGGCCTGCCGGAGAGCCGCATCATCCGGATTCCGACCGCCGATAATTTCTGGTCAATGGGCGACACTGGCCCCTGCGGCCCTTGCTCGGAGATTTTCTTTGATCAGGGCGACAAGCTGCAAGGTGGCCCGCCTGGCAGCGCCGATGAGGATGGCGACCGTTTTCTTGAATTCTGGAACCTCGTCTTCATGCAGTTCGAGCAATCCGGCCCCGGCCAGCGCACCGCTTTGCCCCACCCCTCGATCGATACCGGGCTCGGGCTGGAACGCATGGCGGCGCTGATGCAGGGCGTCAGTTCGAATTACGACATCGACCTCTTCCAGAATCTGATTGGCGCCGTCGCCGAGGCCACCGGCATTGATCCCAAAGGCCCGCAGGGTGCCAGCCATCGCATCATTGCCGATCATCTGCGCGCTTCGGCGTTTCTGGTCGCCGATGGCGTGCTGCCCTCCAACGAGGGGCGCGGCTATGTCCTGCGCCGGATCATGCGCCGCGCCATGCGGCACGTGCAATTGCTGGGGGCTGCCGAACCGCTGATGTGGCGACTGTTCCCCACCCTGCGCCGGGAAATGGGCGAGGCCTATCCCGAACTGATCCGCGCCGACGCGCTGATCACCGAGACGCTGCGCCTGGAGGAAAGCCGGTTCCGCACAACGCTGGCGCGCGGCCTGTCCATTCTCGAAGACGAGACCAAAGACCTGAAATCCGGCCAGAGCCTTGATGGGGCCACCGCCTTCAAGCTTTATGACACCTACGGCTTTCCGCTTGATCTGACGCAGGAGGCCCTGCGCCAGCGCGGCATCGGCATTGATCAGGCCGGCTTTGACGCCAGCATGGACCATCAGCGCCGCGAGGCCCGCAAAAGCTGGTCTGGTTCGGGTGATAGCACCGAATCAACACTCTGGTTCACTCTGCGGGATCGGCTGGGAGCCAGCGAGTTTCTCGGCTACGAGACCGAGCAGGCCAGTGCTGTCGTTACCGCCTTGATCCGTGATGGCGTCGAGGTCACGTCGCTGGAGAGCGGCCAACGCGGCCAGATGCTCGTCAACCAGACGCCATTTTATGGTGAATCGGGCGGCCAGGTTGGCGACACCGGCACATTTTCTTCGAACACCGCGGCCGCCACCATCACCGGCACGCAAAAGCGGCTCGGCAGCCTGTTTGTGCATGATGTCGAGGTGACGCGGGGGCGCATCGGCGTCGGCGACGCGGTTGATCTCAGCGTCGACCAGCGCCGTCGCACGCAAATCCGCGCCAATCATTCGGCCACCCATTTGCTGCACGAAGCGCTGCGCCAGGTGCTCGGCGACCATATCGCCCAAAAGGGTTCGCTGGTGGCACCCGACCGCCTGCGGTTCGATTTTGCCCATCCCAAGCCGGTGTCGGCAGAAGAACTCGCCGAGGTCGAGGCGCGAGCCAACGCCATCATCCAGCAGAACAGCGAAATCACCACCCGCCTGATGGCGGTTGATGAGGCCATAGCATCCGGTGCCCGCGCGCTGTTTGGCGAAAAATATGGCGATGAGGTGCGCGTCGTTGCCATGGGTGCGCCAGATACCGCTTCCCCCGCCAGCGCGTGGTCGGTGGAACTTTGCGGAGGCACCCATGCCCGCCGCACCGGCGATATCGGCCTTGTTTCGATCCTGTCCGAAGCTGCGGTCGCCTCAGGCGTGCGGCGTCTCGAGGCCAAGACCGGCGAGGCGGCGCGCGCCCATCTCAACGCGGAATCACGCCGCCTGCACACCATGGCGCAATTGCTCAAATCGAGCAGCGAGGATGCCGAGACAAGGCTTGCCAACCTGATCGAGGATCGCCGCAAGATCGAGCGCGAATTGACCGAGGCCAAAAAGAAGCTGGCGATGGGCGGAGCGGGCGGCGGCGCGCCGACCGCGCGCGATTGCAATGGCGTCCGCTTCCTTGGTCAGGAAGTGCTGGGCATCGAGCCCAAAGACCTGAAATCCATCGCCGAGGCGACGCGTGAAAAGCTGGGCTCCGGCGTGGTCGCCATCGTGGCGCGCAGCGCCGATGACAAGGCAAGCCTGATTATCGCCGTCTCGCCCGATCTGACCGCCGCCAATAATGCGGTTGATCTGGTGCGGATCGGGGCCGAGGTGCTTGGCGGACGCGGCGGCGGCGGCAAGCCCAACCTGGCGCAAGCTGGTGGCCCGGATGGCAGCAAAGCGGCTGGCGCGCTGGAAGCCATCGGCAAGGCCCTGAAGGCCCCCGCCAACGTCGGATAGGGGCGCGGGATCCTCAATCACCCGCCGGGGTGATTTTCCCCGCGAACAGGCCCGGCACCACCTCTTTCACGCCCGGTGCCGGAGCCAGCGCGAAGGGCATGGGGCGGCACACCTGAATGGCGGCGATGCCGACGCGTGCCGTCAACAGGCCGTTGAGCACCCCCTCGCCCAGTTTGGCGGAAAGCTTGGCGGCGATGCCATGGCCGACCAATTGCTGCAAGATGCTGTCACCCAGCGCCATCGTCCCGGTAATCACCAGATGCGTGCTGACGGCCCGCAGCAGCCGGAAAAACCCGAACCACCCCGGTCGTGCGCCATAAAGCGTCGCAACCTTGCGCAGCAGCCACACCATTTGCCCGGCAGCAAACACCACATCAAACACCGCCCGCGGGCTGAGCGCCGTGATCATGCTGACGCGCCGCGCCGCCTGCGCCACCAGCGCGCGGGCCTCAGCGTCGAGCGGAATCATCAGCATCCGCTCGGCTGCATCGATCAGGTCGCGCCCATCGACAATCTCGCCCATCATGCGCGCCAGTTCAGCACGGGCCCGCGCGCTGGCCGGATTTCTGGCATAAAGCGCCATGACCTCGGTCAGCAGGCTGCGGGCGGCAGCGGTGTCATCAGCGGCGCGGGCTTTGGCCAAAGCCGCATGCAGGGCGCCAATGACGCGCTGGCGGCGGATCGCCAGCACCTCGCGAGTGGCGAGCACCAGGGCGGACACAGCGGCAATGGCCAGCAGCGCCAGCGCGATATCACCAAGCCAGACCTGGCTGGCAAACAAACCCTCCACCTGGTGGGTGATCCACAGGCCCAGGGCGAGCGAAAACAACCCGCCGAGCGCAGACCAGAGCAGCCCCCACCAGCGCGGCCAGTGCCAGCCAAAGCCCGCCTTTTGCGCCTGTTCCACCAGCGCTTCCGGTGTGGCTTCGGCACGGCTTTCGCCAGCAAAATCATGCGTCTCCGGCTCGATCACCAAGGGTGCGGCAGGCACCTGTGGCAGCTTTTGCAGCGCGCCATTGCCGGTAGCATCAAGCCGGAAGGCGCGCGGGCGGCTGCCAGGGGGTGGCTCAGTCGCGCTCATTGCAGCCGGTCTCCAAGCAGAAATTCCAGCGCCCGATCAAGCCTGATTTGCGGGGCGACCTCCGGGCGACCGTCCCGGCCCGGCCCCATCAGCGGTGGGCGAAAGCGCACAAAGCGAAACGGCGCATCGCCGGCAGGCCGCGCCAGGGCATCGCCCTGAAACACCAGCGCAGGATCAGCCGGCAGATCACCGGGAAAAATCGCCGCCTCGCTGAGCCCATCGAACGTCTCGCCATCAATGACCTCGCCCTTCAGCGGCGTGCCGATGACAGCGGCCATCGCCACGCCACGGCCATCGCGCACGCTGGCCTCGCGGGTGGCGCGTACGGCAGCCAGCGCGATCACCTCGACCCTGGCACCCAGCCCCTCGACACGGCGGATGGCGCGCTCGGTGGTCAGTCGCAGGATGGCTTCCAGCCGATCATGACTGGTGTGGTGCAAATGGTCGGCCTTGGTGGCGGCAAACAGGATTTTGTCGATGCGCGGTCGCAGCAGGGTTGTCAAAGCGCCCGCCCGTCCGGCGCGGAACGCCGCCAGAATATCCACCAGCGCCGTTTCAAGGTCGCGCATCGCCGCTGGCCCGGAATTCAATGCCGCCAGCGCATCGACCAGCACGATTTGCCGATCCAGCCGGGCAAAATGATCACGAAAGAACGGTTTGACGACCAACTGGCAATAGGACTCATAGCGCCGCTGCATCATGGCCGCGAGCGACCCGGGCATGATCTCCTCATCGCCCAGCGGCAGCGGCGCAAAGGTCAGCGCCGGTGAGCCTTCCAGATCACCGGGCAGGAGAAAGCGCCCCGGCGGCAGCGTTGACAGCGCATAATCGTCGGTGCGGGCGCTGCGCAGATAGGTGGTGAACAGTTCGGCTGCCTGCCGGGCCTGCGCCTCGTCTGCCGGGGCCTTGTGATCGAGGCCCGCCGTGAAGCGCCGCCAATCGCCCGCCAAAGTATCGCGATTGCCCGCCCCCGCAGCATCCCAGGTCTCGCGCGACCAGGTGCGATAGCTTTTCGAGAGCAGCGGCAGATCGAGCAACCATTCGCCAGGATAGTCGATAATGTCGATGGTCAGGCGCGAGTTGCCAGAACCCCATTTAACGGCGCTTTGAAATTCCAGCGTCAGGCGCAATTCCGAAATGCGCCGGGTTGATTGCGGCCAGTGACGCTCCGGGCCCACCAGGGCTGCCTGATGGTCCTCAAGGGCAAAGCGCGGCACGGTATCGTCGGGCTGGGCCTCCAGCGTCGCGCCGATAAGGCGTCCCTCTGCGGCGGCGCGCAGCACCGGCAACCGGGCCTGCCGGACAAGGTTTTCGACCAGCGCGGTGATAAACACTGTTTTTCCGGCCCGCGACAGCCCGGTGACGCCCAGCCGCAACCCGCGCCCGGTGATCTGGTCAGCAAGGCTGCGCGCGACAATCTGCGCTTCGAGCGCCAAATCCGAGAAAAACGACAATTCCCTGCCCCGCAACCTGAAGATGCCGCGAGTCTAGCAACACGCCGTGGCTTTGACCATGGCACGGGCGAAGCCAACTGGCTCAGATCGCCTCGCGCGCCCGCTGCCGGATGATGAAATTATCATAAGTATATTCGCACACCTGCCACCACAGATAGCCATCATTGCGGAAGGCGGTATAAGTTTCGTGAAGCTTGCGGAATTTCGGATTGTCCTTGGCGGCTTCAGTAAAGATTTCCTGCGCCGCCTTGTAGGCAGCCTCGGTAATATCGGGCGAAAAACCACGCAGATTGCTGCCGCTGGCCACCAGCCGGCGCAAGGCTGCCGGATTGCGCGCATCATAGAGCGCCAGGGTCTGACCGTTGATTTCGGCGCATGCCGCGCTCAATATGGCCCGATAGGCCTTGGGAAGCGCATTCCATTGCGCCAGATTGATCACCAGATGCTGGGCCGAAGAGCCCTGCCACCAGCCAGGATAATAATAATAGGGCGCAAGCTTCCCGATCGACAGCTTTTCATCATCATAGGGCGAGACGAATTCCACCGCGTCGAGCGTGCCGTTTTGCAGGGCCGCAGGCATCTCTGCCATCGGCGTTGCATCCGGCACCGCGCCCAATGCCTTGAATAGCGTGCCGGTGAAGCCACCGCTGCGCACCTTGAGGCCCTACAGATCGGCGGCGGTTTTCACCTCGCGTCGGAACCAGCCGCCCATCTGCGCCCCTGTATTTCCCAAAGGCAGCGCGCTCACGCCGTAATCGGCCAAAAACTCGTTGATCGCCTCATTGCCGCCGCCTTCATAAAACCAGGAATTGGTCAGGCGGGCATTCATGCCAAAGGGCACGCCCGTGCCGAAAGCGAAGCTGGGGTCTTTGCCCCAATAATAGGCCAGTGCGGTGTGGCCGAGTTCAGCCTTGCCGCTTTTCACGGCGTCCAGCGCGTCCAGCGCCGAAGCGATGTCGCCAGGCGGATGCACCTCGATGACAAACTGCCCATCGGTCGCCTCGCTGACGCGCTGGGCCAGGCTGATCGCCGCGCCATAAATCAAATCAAGCGATTTCGGGAAGCTGGAGGTGAGTTTCCACGTCACCTTCGGCGATGTTTGCGCCAACGCTGGCGCGGCCAGGGGCAGACCCACCGAAGCGACTGCCAAGGATTTCAGGACATTGCGGCGAAGCACGGACATCAAGAGTTTCCAAGTCAAAAATCAGCCAAAGTCGACTAGGCCAAAACATGCCGCAGCGCAACCTCGCCCCGTGAGACAAACACCCTGCCGGGGACGGCATTTTGTTGTCACACCCCCCGGAATGGGCCGCAAATTCACCGCCATGGCAAGCGCTGCCGGGCATGGAGGCGACAGCGCTGCTGGCCATTTCCGGTGTGCCAGCACCCTCCCAAAACTTGTTTTGGCGGGCTGGCCGTGCGACAGCGAGCATCCTAACCACACGGAGATCGCACATGGCAAAGCTGGCTTATCTGGGACTGGGCGTTATGGGTGCGCCGATGGCACGCCACCTGATCGAGCGGGGCCAACATCAGGTGACCGTCTATAATCGCACAAGCGCGAAATCCGCGGCTTTTGCGGCCAGTCATGGTGCGACAGCCGCCCCCACGCCGCGTCAAGCCGCCGCTGGTGCCGATATGGTGCTGGCTTGCGTCGGCAATGACGACGATCTGCGCGCCGTCACTTTGGGCGCGGATGGCGCATTTGCGGGCATGGCAGCAGGTGCGCTGTTCATTGACCACACGACCGCCTCGGCCGAGGTGGCGCGCGAGCTTGCCGGCCTTGGTGCCGCGAAAGGCATCGGCTTTATTGACGCACCGGTTTCGGGAGGACAGGCGGGCGCGGAGGCCGGGGCGCTCACCATCATGTGCGGCGGCTCACCCGCCGATTACGCCAGGGCCGAGCCGATCATGGCGGCCTATGCCAAGGCCTGCCGCCTGATGGGGGCGAGCGGCGCGGGGCAACTGACCAAAATGGTCAACCAGATTTGCATTGCCGGGTTGGTGCAGGGCCTCGCGGAGGGCATAGCCTTTGCACAGAAAGCAGGCCTCGACCCGATCGACGTCGTCGCCGCCATTTCCAAGGGCGCGGCGCAATCCTGGCAGATGGACAATCGCCACAAGACGATGATCGAAGGCAAATTCGATTTCGGCTTTGCCGTGGAATGGATGCGCAAGGACTTGGGAATCTGCCTCGACACCGCCCGCCAGACCGGCGCACAATTGCCCGTGACGGCGCTGGTTGATCAGTTTTATGCCCGGATTGAACAGGCAGGCGGCCACCGCCTCGATACATCCAGCCTGATCACATTGCTCACATAAGATCCTGGATCACATAAGATCCTGGCTCACATGAGAGCCTGTTGCCCGCAGAACATTCAGGCAAACAGGCGGGCCGCGCCACTGGCGCGGCCAGTTTCCACCAAGGCTCCCGGTGCAGGTGCGAACCTTGTCCCCTTAGCGTTTGACCCGCCCGAAAAACGCTTGGCGCTCGGCCAGCCTGACGGTGTTCTTGACCAATGTGCCCGCAAAGCCATGGCCCTCGACCGGCACCAGCCCGGCAACGGGCGCGGCAAAGCTGACGGCCTTGCCCTTGAGGTTGAAGGCGCAGAACAGGTGTTCTTCCCCCAGGCTGCGCGTGAAGGCCAGCACGCCTTTGGGCGCGTCATGAAACTTGATGGTGCCCTCGCGCAGCACCCGCTGGCGTTGCCGCCAATGCAAAAACACCCGCACCCGCTCCAGCGCCGAGCCCGGCTTGCCTTGCTGCCTCGCCACCGAACGGGCGCGGTGCTCTTCGGGAATCGGCAGCCAGGGATGGCGCGAACTGGTAAACCCGGCGCGCACGCCCTGCGTCCACGGCATCGGCGTGCGACAGCCGTCGCGGCCCTTGAATTCTGGCCAGAAAGTCTTGCCGTAGGGGTCTTGCAGCGCCTCAAAAGGCACATCCGCCTCGCCGAGGCCCAGTTCCTCGCCCTGATAAATGCATTGTGAGCCGCGCAGCGACAACAGCATGGCGAGCGACAGCGGCGCGAAATCATCGGCATGTTCAGTGCCGTGCCAGCGCGATGCGGCGCGAATCACGTCATGGTTCGACAAGGCCCAGCAAATCCAGCCGTCACCCGCAACGCTCTCGAAACCCTCAACAGCAGCGCGGAGGGCACCAGCATCGCCATCCCCCGACAGCAGATCAAAGCCGTAGCACATATGGAAGCGCTTCTCGCCGGAGGTATATTCGGCGATGATGCTGTTGCTTTCTGCCCCCGCCCCCACCTCGCCCACGGCTGCAATGTCCTTGTAGCGATCAAACAGGCGGCGCAGGTCTTCCAGAATTGCGAGTGTGCCGGGCTGCGTCTTGTCATGCAGGTGCAATTGCCAGCCATAAGGATTGATGGCGGGCACATCGGACATGCCCGGCGTGATGTTCGGCGGGTTATCGCGCAGCAGGGCATCATGGAGGTAGTAATTCAGCGTGTCATGGCGGAACCCGTCGACGCCGCGATCCAGCCAGAACTTCACGGTCTTCAGCAAGGCCGCCCGCACGTCCGGGTTATGGAAATTCAGGTCCGGCTGCTCGACCAGGAAATTATGCAGGTAATATTGGCAACGCCGCGTGTCCCATTGCCAGCCCGAGCCGCCAAAAATCGACAGCCAGTTGTTCGGCGGCGTGCCGTCGGGTTTGGGATCGGCCCATACATACCAGTCAGCCTTGGGGTTGGTGCGGCTGGCGCGGCTTTCCCTGAACCAGGGATGCGTGTCAGCGGTGTGCGAAAGCACCTGGTCGATCATCACCTTGAGGCCGAGCCGATGGGCGTGGGCGACCAGCTCGTCAAAATCAGCCAGCGTGCCAAACATCGGATCAACGGCGCAATAATCTTCGACATCATAGCCGAAGTCTTTCATCGGCGATTTGAAGAACGGGCTGAGCCAGATGGCGTCAACGCCAAGCCCCGCCACGTAATCAAGGTGCGCGGTAATGCCCGGCAGGTCGCCAATGCCATCGCCGTTGGAATCGGCAAAGCTGCGGGGATAAATCTGATAGATCACGGCACCACGCCACCAATCCTTGCCACTCGCAGCCATGTTCGCCTCCAAAATCAGTTCCCGCGCGGCCCGGCGTCAGCCGAACCTGTCACCTCACGGCGACACGTTCATAGCCGACCCTTGCAGCCCACCCTTGAGCCGGAACGCATAACGGCCTAAAGCCTCGTATCCCCGACCGCAAGGCTGACCTTATGTCCGATCCGTTTATTCCAACACCGACCCAGCAGGCCGAAATCCTGATGCAGGCCTTGCCGCACATGCTGCATTATGACGAGGCGATCGTCGTGGTGAAATACGGTGGCCATGCCATGGGCGATGAGGCTGTGGCGCGATCTTTTGCCAAGGATATGGTGCTGCTCGAACAGGCGGGCGTCAATCCGGTGGT
>DAICZI010000190.1 GCA_027311205.1 Beijerinckiaceae bacterium
AGCCCTTCTTCAGCCGCATGGCGGGGCGTGAGAAGCGCCCGCTGTGCGACCTGTTCGGCCTCAGGAATTTCGGCGTGAATCTGGCAACGCTCGTCCCCGGCAGCGAATCTGCGCTTTTGCACCGCCATAGCAAGCAGGACGAATTCATTTTCATCCTGCAAGGCGAGCCAACGCTCATCACAGACAAAGGCGAAGTTCACCTGCGTCCGGGCATGTGTGCCGGGTTCCCGGCTGAGGGAACAGCGCATCAATTGGTGAACCGGAGCGCATCCGATGTTCTCTATCTCGAAATTGGCGACCGGACAGCGGGCGACATGGTTTATTACCCAAACGACGACATCATGGCGAAGATGGACGAGAGCGGCAAATGGGCGTTCGCCCACAAGGATGGCCGCCCCTATTGATCGTCTCCGGGCTGCGCGCATGCGCCCGATGTGCTTAAATCAAAGCTTCGGCGCAATAATGCTGACATGATTGCGTGGCAGTTTGAGAGTCGCAAGCACGGGGAGCTTTCCATGACGACTTACGATGATCGCGAGCAGGCGTATGAGAGCGCCTTTGCCCATGATGCTGAAATGCGGTTTCGCGCGCATGCGCGGCGGGATCGTAAACTGGGGCTTTGGGCAGCGGCCCTTATCGGCAAAACCGGCGAGGCGGCGCATGATTATGCCGCAGGCATTGTGGCTTTGGGGCTCGAACCCTCGCCCGAAGACGCCATCAAGGCCCGGCTCATGGCCGATTTGGCAAAACATGGTGTCCTGCAATCCGAACAGCAAATCGCCCGTACAATGGTGGATATGATGAAGGATGCCGAGGAGGAAATCAAAACGGAGGCGAAAATCTGAAATAGATGATGAATTGCCTCTGACGCTGGTTGGTTTGGGCGCGAGTTTTTGGCGCTCGAACCCCCCGGGGGGCAGATCAACGCAGCATCCCCGCAACGGCGGGGGGTGTGAATTTGCCGCAGCAGCTTGAAAATTAAGACTTTAGGGCTATATCAAAGCCAAAGATACTGGAAACGCTTTTCTTTGAGGCATCGTTTTGGAGGTTTTCTGACGATGCAACCTGCTTTTATCAACGGTGGCTGGATCCGCCGCATTTATCAAAGTGACCGGGCTGAATTTGCAGCCCACCTGATCCGTCTCGACGCAGAGAGCCGCCACGACCGGTTTGCGATGGCGGTATCGGACGCCTATCTCGAAAGTTACGTCGCCGACTTTTTCGCCGCGCCTGGTGATGTTGCCTATGGCTGGTTTGTCGATGGCGTCTTGCGCGGCGCGGGCGAATTGCGCCAGGCCCATGATACGGCCACCGACGAGCGCACTGCCGAAGGAGCTTTCAGCGTCGAACGTGATTTTCGCCGGGGTGGCGTTGGCGAGGCCCTGATGTCCCGCATTGTGCGGGCGGCGCGCAACCGCCGCGATACGTCGCTGTGCCTGCTCTGTCTGGCGGAAAACCGGGCCATGCAGGGCCTGGCGAAGAAGTTCTCGGCAGAGCTGACGTTCGGGCGTGATCAGATCACAGGGCGCCTGGTGGCGCGCCATCTCAGCGCCGCTTCCCTCTGGAATGAATGGGCCGATGACGCGCGCGGCCTGGTGGGGACGCTGGTGACGGCCCACCACCCGCACGCCGCAGTTACGCCGAAGCGCGCTCAATAACATTGATGAAGGTTTCGGAAAATTGCGCGCATTTGGCGGCGCCAACGCCGTGGACCTGAGCGAAATCAGCCTGGGTCAACGGGGCGCGCACTGCCATGTCGATCAAGGTGCGATCATGGAAAATCACGAAGGCCGGCACGCGCTGGGCGCGGGCGAGTTCGGCGCGCCTGGCTTTGAGCGCGTTGAGAAGGCTGCTCTGGCGCACGCTCAGGCGCTGGCCATCCATTGAGATTTCCACGGCTGCCGCTGGCACGGGCGAAGTCTCCATGCCCTCGGCCATCGCCGGAGCGCGGCGTCTGAGCTTGCCTTGCAGGCTGGAGTTGCGAAATTGCACCGCGCTCTCGCCCTTCAGCACCGCCCTGCCTGTGCTGGTCAGCACCAGCCGGTCGCGGTCGTCGGTGTCATGCCGCACCAGGCCTGCGCCGTGAAGCTGCGTGAAAACGCTGCGCCATTCCTCTTCGGTCAGATCGCGCCCAATCCCGAAGGTGGGGAGTTGATCATGGCCGTGGCGGGTCATGGCTTCCGTTGTCTGGCCCTTCAGCAATTTGGCCAGATGGGCCGCGAAAAACCGCCCCTCTGTACGCATGATCGCCGACATGGCCTTGCGGGCCATCAATGTGCCATCGACCAGCGTGAAGCCCCCGGCGCAGACATCGCAATTGCCACAGGGCTGCGCCGATTCGCCAAAGGCGGCGAGCAGGGTCTGGCGACGGCAGCGCGGCGTCTCGCAAAGAGCGATCAGCGCCTCAAGCTTGCGATGATCGATGCGCTTGCGCACCTCGTCGCTATCGGCCTCGGCAATCTGGCGGCGGCGCAATTGCATGTCGCCGGGCGAATACAGCGTCAGCGTATCGGCAGGCAGGCCATCACGCCCGGCACGGCCGATTTCCTGATAATAGGCCTCGATGCTGGAGGGCAGATTGGCATGCAGCACAAAGCGTACATCGGGCTTGTCAATGCCCATGCCAAAAGCCAAAGTCGCCACCATGACGATGCCATCCTCGCGCAGGAAAATATCCTGATTGTCACTGCGCCGCGTCTGGTCCATCCCGGCGTGATAGGGCAAGGCCTGATAGCCATGGCCCCGCAAATCTGACGCCAGGTCCTCGACCCCGCGCCGGGATGCCGCGTAGATAATGCCGCTCTGGCCCTTGTGCTGTGCAAGGCGGGCCAGCAACTGGCTGTTGCCAGCCCGTCGCTGCGCCATCGCCAGCCGCAGATTGGGCCGGTCAAAGGAATGCAGGAAGCTTTTGTGATCGTGGCTGAGCAGCAGGCGGGCAATGTCGTTGCGGGTCGGGGCATCAGCGGTGGCGGTGACGGCAAGGGTTTGCCTGATGCCGCACGCTTCGCGCAAATCCCGCAGGGCGCGGTATTCGGGCCGAAAATCATGGCCCCATTGCGAGACGCAATGGGCTTCATCAATGGCCATCAGCCACGCGCCACCCTCGCGCAGCAGGTTTTGCGTGTCGGTGCGTACCAGCCGCTCGGGCGCGACATAGGCGAGCTTGATCTGGCGTGATCGCAAGGCGGCGGTGATCTCACGGTCTTCACTCGGCGAATTGCCCGAATTCAGCGCGGCCGCTGCTATACCGTTGGCCCGCAACTGGCTCACCTGATCGCGCATCAGCGCGATGAGCGGTGACACCACCACGGTGAGACCTGGCGATGCCAAAGCCGGGATTTGAAAACACAGCGATTTGCCAGCCCCGGTCGGCATCACCGCCAGCACATCATGCCCCGCCATCACCGCATCGATGATGTCGGCCTGGCCGGGGCGAAATGCCCCGTAGCCGAAGACCTCGCGCAAAAGCCGGGCGGGATCGGCGCTGCGGTCAGCCGCCATGGTGAAGCCCCGCGATACGTTGGGTGAGGTCAGCGCGCAAAGCCGCCTCGCTCACGGTGCCGCGATCCAGTTTGATATCCTCGACGATCGTGGCAGGGTGGCCCGCGAGCAGCAGCACGCGGTCGCAAAGGCTCACGGCCTCGCTGAGATCATGGGTCACCAGCAGCGTGGTCACGCGCCCGGCCTCGATAATGGCGGCGAGTTCACCGCGCAGGCGCGCCGCCAAAGCCTCGTCAAGCGAAACGAAGGGCTCATCGAGCAGCAACAGGCCAGGGTTGACAGCGAAGGCCCGCAGCAGCGCCACACGCCGCGCCAGACCCAGTGATAATTGTCCGGGAAATTGCTGGCGATGGCCGGCCAGCCCCAGGGCGCCGTAGAGACGATCCAGCGCGCTCGCATCAAGCGCCGGGTGAACGAGCGCGATATTCTGTTCCACCGTACGCCACGGCAGCAAGGCTGGTTCCTGAAACACCATGGCCAGGCGCCCCCCGCCAGGTGGACGGGCAACATGGCCTTCAAAATGCGGATCGAGCCCGGCGACGATGCGCATCAGCGTGGTTTTGCCACTGCCAGACGATCCGACCAGGGCCACCCTCTCGCCCGGCTGGAGCGTGAAACGCAGATCGCGCAGCACGGCACGACGCTGCGTGCCGTGCGCGGCATAGGACTTGGCGATAACAGCCACGCTCAGAACCGGCTCAGTCATGGCGCACCCGCCAACGTGAGGCATGGGCTTCCAGCGGGCGCACGACTAGGCTTTCGATCACCAGCATCACTGCAACAAAAGCGAGGCCATAGCTGAGGATGCGCGCGACATCAAAGAGCTGGAACGCCGTGCCGAGTTCAAAGCCAATGCCATTCGGGCGGCCGAGCAATTCCACCACCAGCACGATTTTCCATACCAGCGACAGACCCGAACGGGTGGCTGCGGCAAAATAGGGCGCAAGTTGCGGCAGCACGACATGACGCAGGCGCTCCAGCGGTGCCAGATCATAGACTTCGGCCATGTCATCCAGCCGATGGTCCAGTGCGCGCGCGCCCTCGCGCAGGGTTACAGTGGCATTGGGCAACTTGTTCAGCGCCACTGCGCTGATGGCAGCGGTCTCGGTCAAGCCCGCCCATATGTAAGCCAGGACAATGA
>DAICZI010000191.1 GCA_027311205.1 Beijerinckiaceae bacterium
GTATTGTGGTAACCGGGCGCAACGAAGATCGTGGCTCTGCCGTTGCCGAGGGCATCTCGGCGACCTTTGGCGTTCCCAGTCTCTTTGTGCGCGGCGACCTCGCATCCGTCGAAGATTGTCGGCGCATGATTGCGGAAACCGACAAAAGGTTCGGTCGTGTGAATGTGCTTGTGAATGCTGGCGCGTCGACCGAACGAGGCACGATCCTCAACACCACGCCGGATCTGTTTGACAGAATGTTTGCCATCAATGTGCGCGGCCCCTTCTTTCTTATGCAAGAAGCGATCAAGCTCATGATCCGCGAGCGCGTCGAAGGCGCGATCTGCAATATCGGCTCGATATCCGCACTCGCTGGCCAACCTTTCATCAATCCCTATTGCGCTTCCAAGGGCGCGCTGACGACACTTACCGCCAATACTGCCTTCTCGGTGATGCGCAACCGCATCCGCGTGAACCAGCTCAACATCGGCTGGATGGCCTCGGACAACGAACGCCAACTCCAGGCTGCCGAAAGCGGTGATCCGGACTGGATGGAAAAAGCGGCAAACCAGCTTCCTTTCGGGCGGCTGATTGATCCGGAGGAAGCGGCTCGCGCCGTGAACTTCCTGGTTTCTGACGATGCAGGCCTCATGACGGGCGCGATTGTCAATTTCGACCAATCGGTGTGGGGTGCCGTCGGGGGGGCCATGCCAACTCCCGATTCCCCCATGAAACTGGCGCGATGACACAGTTGGCAAACGGTCTGTTTCACCTTCGCCGGTGGCAATAGGCAAGCTGGCGCGAACAGATCGGAAGCGTCCGAGGGGCGCTGATCAGCAAAAACCAAACAGGAGCAAACCATGAGCGTCGGCGTGGGTGTCATTGGAACGGGCGTGATGGGTTCCGAACATGCGCGGCTTCTGGCTCGCCAGATTCCCGGCGCGCATCTTGCGGGGGTTTTCGACGCCGACACCGCCCGCGCGCGCGTGGCTGCGGCGGGCACTTTGGTTTTTTCTGATCCTCAATCCCTGATCAAATCAGACCGCGTCGGAGCGGTGATCATCGCTTCGCCGGATGCGACCCATGCGGAACTGGCCCTCGCCTGTCTGGCAGCGGGCAAGCCTGTCCTCTGCGAAAAGCCGCTGGCTTCCTCAACGGCGGAAGCTCTGCGCGTGGTTCAAGCCGAAGTTGCTTTGAAGCGCAGGCTGATCCAGGTCGGCTATATGCGGCGTTTTGATCCCGGCTATCAGGAAATGAAGCGGATCAAGGACGAAGGCGCAGTGGGCGCAACGGTCCTGCTCCACAACCAGCATCGCAATGCGCAGGCCCCCGATTGGTTTACCGGACCGATGGCGGTGACGAATTCGTTTGTGCACGAGATCGATATCAGCCGCTGGCTGACCGGTTCGGAAATGGTCTCAGCTCATGTCACCAGCGGGCCCGGAGGCGATCCGCTTATGATCACGATGCGAACCGACCGCGACGAGATCGTGTCAACCGAGGTTTATATGAACGCCTCGTACGGCTATCATGTTCATGCCGAATTGGTGGGGCGGCAGGGCACTGTCGCCCTGGCACCGACCTCGCTCACGATGCGCAACAAGGACAATCTTGGCGGGGTCTCCTACCCCGACAATTGGGTTCCGCGCTTCGCGGACGCCTATCGCAGGCAATTGACGGACTGGATTGACGGCGTGACGACGCGAACTCCGGTCGGGGCCAGCGCATGGGATGGGTATGTCGCCTCGTCTATCGCCGAGCAGGTCGCCGCGGTCCTTGCTGGCTCTGGCTCGGCGGAACTCATTCGCACGCCGCGACCTTCCCTCTACGACTGAGCGTGATTTTTCCCGCGTGGACGGTCTGCGCGTCCCGCAAACGCGTTCCAACGGCTGAATCCTGGAGAGACTCGATGATTAATTATGCTGTCGTTGGTGCTGGCTGGATTTCGCAAGAGGCGTTCCTGCCGGGCGTGGTTCAATCTGGAAACTCGCGGGTTGCTGCGATCGTGACCGGTGATCAGGCGAAGGCTTCGCGCCTTGCGGACTTCTACGGCGTAGGAACGATCGTCGGCTATGAAGGTTACGACGCTTTGCTGGCGGGACCCGCAATCGACGCGGTTTACATTGCTTTGCCGAACCACCTGCACGCGGACTATGCCATCAGGGCGGCGAAGGCCGGCAAGCATGTCATGGTCGAAAAGCCGCTGGCCGTCAGCGAAGAGGAAGCTCAGGCCATGATTGCCGCAGCGCGAAGCGCAAATGTCTTTCTGATGACCGCTTACCGATTGCATAACGAGCCGGGAACTGTTGCGGTGCTCGAACACATCCGCGCCAATGCCATCGGTCGACCGCTCTTGTTCCAGTCCGTATTCAGCTTTCAGACGGCATTGGGGAATCATCGGCTGAAGGCATCGGCATGGGGAGGGCCGCTTCAGGATGTGGGTGTCTATTGCATCAATGCCGCCCGCCATATCTTTGCGGAGGAGCCGATCGAGGCCATGGCCATGGCGCATCGTCCAGGCGACGATCCGCGCTTTGGTGATATTGATGCCTCGGTAGCCGCTACGTTACGATTTCCGTCGGGCGGCCTTGCGCAATTTATCGCAAGTTTTGGCGCATCGGCCGTCGATAATTACCGGGTTGTTGGAACTTCAGGCGATCTTGAACTCGATCCTGGGTTCAGGTTCGATACAGCGACGCTTCTACGGCTGCGTCGCGACGGAAAATCAGTCGAGACCCGGTTTCCCCAGATTGATCAGTTTGGCGCGCAGGTCGCCTATTTCTCGGATTGCATTCAGTCGGGAACGCCGCCTGAGGCAGACGGCGACGAGGGCTTGGCGGATATGCGCGCACTGATCGCCATCGAAAGGGCCGTTTCCACGGGAATGCCTCAGGCCATTTCAACACGGTCTCGTTCTCGCCATCCGACCGGCGAGATGGTGCGACTTGTGCCCATAACTGATCGTCGGCTTGTGTTCTGACGAACAGACCGTTCCGGAGACTGACAGCCGCATAAGACAAAATGCGAACGATATCAGATTGGTGAATTTTGCAATAATTATTGCATTTCCAAAAATATTGCATTATACCATGAATTACGAGATGCCTGCGGATGAAGGCGGTTCAGGTGGGGGAGTGAGATGTCCGGAACCAGGAAATGGGCAAGCGGATGGCTGACGTTTATGTCGCCAGCATCGACTTCCATCCTCTGGCCAAAATCTCATTCCATAAAGAGGAGCTCAGCGATGCGTAATGCCATGGGAGAAGCCTTTCCAGCCGACAGCGCCTGTGTGAAAAATTTTACGGTATCAGTTGAACTCGAAAGCGCGGCTCCGTGCTCCGTCGATTTTTAGCGAGACAATCGCGTCTGAACGAACTGCGGACAAGACCACCGGTGAGCTTTTTGCGGTGGCAAGCTCAGAACCTGACCGCAGTTATTAAAAGCACAATGTCGAACCGGGGCCGATGCGCCCGCCTGGAGGACATTGAATGAATTGGTCACGCTTCCTGCGATGACCTTTATCGCGCCAAGGCGGCGCACATAAGAGTGGAGGAAACGATGAAAAAACTGGACGGAACAAAGAGCGTGGCACTTGCGGCGGGTGCTGCATTCCTGGGAGCTGTTGCCTTGACCGCGGCACCTGCGCATGCGGCTGCAAAACAACTCACCTACGCCATGATTACCCATGCGCAGCCCGGCGACACGTTCTGGGATATCATCCGCAAGGGCGCGAATGTCGCGGCCAAGAAGGACAATGTCAAACTGATCTACCTCTCCGATCCGGCGGCGGATAAAGAAGCCCAATTGATCAACAATGTCGTTCAGCAGCATGTTGACGGCATCGCCCTCACGCTGGCCTTCCCGGACGCGGAAGCCAAGGCCGTCAAGGCTGCCCAGGCAGCAGGCATTCCGATTGTCGGCTTCAACGCTGGCGGCGATGACTGGAAGAAAGCCGGACTGCTCGGCTATGTCGGCCAGGACGAGAATATTGCCGGCGCGGCTGTGGGCGAAAAGCTGAACGCGGAAGGAGCCAAGAGCGTGCTTTGCGTCGATCAGCAACAGGGCGCGGTGCAGCTCGAGGAGCGCTGCAACGGCATCAAATCGAAGTTCAAGGGCAAGTATCAGATCCTTTATACCACCGGCTATGACATGCCGACGGTGAAATCCCGTGTCCAGGCCAAATTGCAGCAGGATCCCGGCATCGACTATGTTGTGACCCTTGGCGCACCCTTCGCGCCGGCCGTGCTCGACGCGATCAGCGCCACGGGCAACAAAGCCAAGCTCGGCACCTTTGACCTGACCCCCGAGGCGGTGAAGCTGATCAAGAGCGGCAAACTGCAATGGGCGATTGATCAGCAGCCCTTCGTTGAAGGTTACGAGGCCGTTGACCTGCTTTGGCTGAACAAGATTAATGGCGATATCGTCGGTGGCGGCGGCCCGGTGCTGACCGGACCTACCTTCGTGACCAAGGCGAATGTCGATATGGTGGCAAAATTCGCCAAAGCCGGTACGCGCTGAACCAAGGCGTCAAACGAAAATCAGGTCAGGTCGCCGGCAGGCGGGTTCGCCCCTCTGCCGGTGCGACACCGGGAGAGCATCGTGAGCAGCACTGTCAATACCGACGTCGCGCCGCCTCGGCGGCAGGTTCAGACA
>DAICZI010000192.1:0-4360 GCA_027311205.1 Beijerinckiaceae bacterium
CGTCGTCTTGCCCTCGTCAACCCCGCCCCCCAGCGCCGCCGGGCCCATATCCTCGGGCTTCACATGCGCCAGATCATGCCGCCCGATATAGGAGATCGCCAGTTCGCGGAAAATGTAATCGAGAATCGAAGTGGCGTTCTTGATGGCGTCATTGCCCTGCACCAAGCCGGCCGGTTCAAACCGCGTAAAGGTGAAGGCATCGACATATTCCTCCAGCGGCACGCCATACTGCAGGCCGAGCGAGATGGCGATGGCAAAATTGTTCATCACCGAGCGGAAAGCCGCGCCCTCCTTGTGCATGTCGATGAAAATTTCGCCCAGACGCCCGTCCTGATATTCGCCGGTGCGCAGATAGACCTTGTGGCCGCCGACCACCGCCTTTTGCGTATAGCCCTTGCGACGATCGGGCAGCTTTTCGCGCTCGCGGGCCCGCTCGACCCGCTCGACAATGCGCTCGACGATCTTTTCGGCAACCTGGGCGGCGCGGGCAGGGGCGTTCTGCGCCAGCAAAGCCTCGACCGCATCGTCCTCGTCCTCGTCATCCTGAATGAGCTGGGCATTGAGCGGCTGCGAGAGTTTCGAGCCATCGCGGTAGAGCGCGTTGGCCTTCAAGGCGAGACGCCACGACAGCATGTAGGCGTCCTTGCAATCCTCGACGCTGGCGTCATTGGGCATGTTGATGGTTTTCGAGATCGCGCCCGAAATGAACGGCTGGCTCGCCGCCATCATGTGAATGTGGCTGGCGACCGACAGGAAGCGCTTGCCGGTGCGCCCGCACGGGTTGGCGCAATCAAACACCGCATAATGCTCCGGCTTCAGATGCGGCGCACCCTCCACCGTCATTGCCCCGCAAACATGGATGTTGGCGGCCTCAATGTCGCTGCGCGAAAAGCCCATGAAGCTGAGGAGGTCGAATTCGGCGTCATCGAGCCTGGCAGCAGGAACCTTCAGCGTTTCATGAAGGAAATCAGCACCTAGCGACCATTTGTTAAACACAAACTTGATGTCGAAAGCCGAGGCCAGGGTCTTCTCCAGCGCCTCCAGCTTTTCGGCGCTGAAGCCTCGGGCAGCCAGCGTCGCATGGTTGATGGCCGGTGCCTGGCGCAGACTGGCATGACCCACCGCATAGGCTTCGATTTCGGCAATCTCGCTTTCGCGATAGCCGAGCGCCCGCAGGGCTTGCGGCACGGCGCGGTTGATGATCTTGAAATAGCCGCCGCCCGCCAGCTTCTTGAATTTCACCAGCGCGAAATCCGGCTCGATGCCGGTGGTGTCGCAATCCATCACGAGGCCAATGGTGCCGGTGGGGGCGACGACGCTGACCTGGGCATTGCGATAGCCGTGCTTTTCGCCAAGGCTCAAGGCGCTGTCCCAGGCTGCTTTGGCGTGCTGGCAGAGCGCGCCATCGCGCAGGCTGGCATGGTCAAGCGGCACCGGGGCGACCGCCAGACCCTCATAGCCCGCAACCTCGCCATAAGCGGCGCGCCGATGGTTGCGGATGACGCGCAGCATGTGGGCGCTGTTGGCCTTGTAGCCCTTGAATGCGCCCAGTTCGCCGGCCATTTCGGCGGAGGTTGCGTAGGAAACCCCGGTCATGATCGCCGACAGCGCCCCGCAAATCGCCCGCCCTTCGGGAGAATCATAGGGCGTGCCCGATGACATCAGCAACCCGCCGATATTGGCAAAGCCAAGGCCAAGCGTGCGATATTCATAGGAGAGCCGGGCGATTTCCCTGGAGGGGAACTGCGCCATCTGCACCGAGATTTCCAGCACCAGGGTCCAGAGCCGCACGGCATGTTCATAGAGGTCAAGATCAATCGTGCCGTCCCGCTTGCAGAATTGCAGCAGGTTGAGCGAGGCCAGATTGCAGGCGGTATCATCGAGGAACATGTATTCCGAGCAGGGGTTGGAGGCGATGATTTCGCCCGCCGCCTTGCAGGTGTGCCAGTCATTGATGGTGGTGTGGTATTGCAGGCCCGGATCAGCCGAGGCCCAGGCGGCCATGCCGATCTTCTCCCAAAGATCGCGGGCCTTCAGCACCTTGTGGGTCTTGCCATCAAGGCGGCGGATCAGATGCCAGTCGCCATCGTCCTCGACGGCCCGCAGAAATCCGTCGGTGACGCGCACTGAATTGTTGGAGTTCTGGCCGGCCACCGTCAGATAGGCCTCTGAATCCCAATCGGTATTGTAGGTGGCGTAGGAAATGTCGGTATAGCCCTGGCGGGCATACTGGATCAGCCGCTTGATCATGCCATCGGGCACATCGGCGCGGCGCGCCAGCCTGATTTCGCGCTTCAGGGCCGGGTTTTTCTCCGGGTTGAAGCAATCGTCATTCTCGCCCTCGCAATTCAGGCAAGCCTTCATAAGCGCCTTCAGATGGCGTTTGACGGTTTTGGAACCGGCGACGAGGGCGGCAACCTTCTCCTCCTCTTTCACCTTCCAGTCGATATAGGCCTCGATGTCGGGGTGATCGACATCAACGACGACCATTTTGGCCGCCCGGCGCGTCGTGCCACCGGATTTGATCGCGCCGGCGGCCCTGTCGCCGATCTTCAGAAACGACATCAGCCCGGAGGATTTGCCGCCGCCCGACAGCTTCTCCGATTCGCCACGCAGTTTCGAGAAATTCGAGCCCGTGCCGGAGCCATACTTGAACAGCCGCGCCTCGCGCACCCACAAGTCCATGATGCCGCCGTCATTGACCAGATCATCGGCCACCGACTGAATGAAGCAGGCATGGGGTTGCGGGTGCTCATAGGCGGATTTGGAGGCCGTGAGCTTGCCGGTCTCATGATCGACGTAGAAATGCCCCTGGCCGGGGCCGTCGATGCCATAGGCCCAGTGCAGGCCGGTGTTGAACCATTGCGGCGAGTTTGGCGCCGCCATCTGGCGGGCCAGCATCTGGCAAAGCTCGTCATAAAAGGCGCGGGCATCCGATTCGGCGCTGAAGACGCCGCCCTTCCAGCCCCAATAGGTCCAGGCACCCGCCAACCGGTGAAACACCTGCTTCGCCGAAATCTCTGAGCCATAGCGCTCGTTCTCGGGCAAAGCCGCTAGAGCTTCAGGGTCGGCAACCGAGCGCCACAGGAAGGAGGGGACGGCGCTCTCCTCAACCCGCTTCAGCCGCGCCGGCACACCTGCCTTGCGGAAATATTTCTGCGCCAGCACGTCGCTGGCGACCTGGCTGAAACTCGCGGGCACTTCGACATTTTCCAGCGCAAACACCACAGAGCCATCCGGATTGCGGATTTCCGAGCGGGTTGTGGTGAAGGCAATGCCGGAAAAGGCCGCCTCGCCGGCAGAAGTCGTGCTGAAGCGCCGTTCGATATGCATGATGTCTCTTCCTTGAATTTGGTGGCGCGGAGCCGATCCCGCGGGCGTTAAAATGGCAGAACTGATCACTTCACTTCGCAACGCGCACCAGGACACAGCCCGGCATTTGCAGGCAACACACCCGCGCCCAACATCCCCGTTGCAACCTTGGCTACGCAACTTCCCTTATGTCACGTCATCGCGGCAAAGCTGGGGCGAGTCAACGACATTTAGCTACAGCTAGTTAAAAAGCGGTGAACGCCCACAAGATGTAGAGTTGCGCCTCGATGCGATGCACCATGATTGTCACACTAACGCCATGATTCTGCCCGGCCTGCAAGCGCGGCCAAGGCAAGGCCCTGTGCACAAATGTGGATAGCTCGAACGCAGCCGCGCAGGGCGGCGTCTCAGACCGAGAAGCTTACGCCGCAGCCGCAAGACGAGGCGGCATTGGGATTGTCGATCTTGAAGGCCTGGCCGATCACATCATCGACAAAGTCGATTCGGGCGCCATGCAGAAAATCAAGCGAGGTGGAATCAATCAGCACGATGGCTCCGTCATGCTCGATCACCAGATCATCGGCCTGGCGTTCGCCATCAATCGCAAAATCATACTGGAAGCCCGAGCAGCCGCCACCCCTGACGCCGATGCGCAAGGCAGAGCCCGCAGGCTCATTGGCGAGCACCTTGGCAACCCGCACGGCGGCGCGGTCGGTCAGCAGGACATCGTGGTTCGCGCTGGTCATGGCAAAACTCCGGCTTGCGCCTCTTGATTTTCACCTTATGAGATAGGCGTGATGACTGCTAAATTCAACCAGTCGCGCTCGGAAGGCCATGATCTCGGCATGCATGCGGCACACGCGCCTTTGGCACTTTATGCCAGCGATGAGGGGGCCAGCCGTGGCCGCCTGGTCGAGGAGCCTGATTCGCCGACGCGCAGCGCCTTCCAGCGCGACCGCGACCGCATTATTCATTCGACGGCCTTTCGCAGGCTGGCGCACAAAAGCCAGGTGTTTGTGCCCTTCGAGGGTGATCATTTTCGCACGCG
>DAICZI010000192.1:4370-4630 GCA_027311205.1 Beijerinckiaceae bacterium
ATTGCGCTCGCCCATGATCTTGGCCATCCGCCGTTCGGCCATGCCGGCGAGGATGCGCTGCACCGGGTCATGGCGGGGCAGGGCGGCTTTGATCACAATGCCCAGGCGCTGCGCCTCGTCACCAAGCTGGAGCATCGCTACGCCGGATTTGACGGCCTCAATCTGACATTCGAGACACTGGAGGGCATGGTCAAGCACAATGGCCCGCTGCTGGCAGGCGGCGGGTTGACGTCAAAGCGTGCCATCGCCGACTATATTCT
>DAICZI010000193.1 GCA_027311205.1 Beijerinckiaceae bacterium
ATTTGCCGCCGAGCGATCAACGAGTGCTTCGTGATCAGGGTGGCGGAAATCTGCGTTGTCATCCAATGTGACTTTTCCGTCCAGGGCGATGATGCGGCCATCGGTTGTCTTAACCAGCGGGTTGACCTCGACCAGATGCACCTCCAGCGCGCTGAAGAAGCTTTGCGCCACCCGCGCCGCCCGCAGCGCGTCGCGCATCAACGTGCCGCGTCCGGGGCCGAGTTCCACCAGCACGACCCGTTCCGGCCCGCCCATGCGCTCGTGCACGTCTGCTGCCCACAGGCCGAGCAATTCGCCAAACATCTGGCTGATTTCAGGCGCGGTGATGAAATCTCCCGCCGCGCCAACCGGCATCTGGCGACGATAATAGCCGTGCAATGGATGCTGGAGGGCCAGATTGATGTAGGTCTCCAAACCTAACGGCCCTTGCAGGGTGATCATTGCCCGAATATCGGCCTCAAGCGTGTTCACGCCAGCTTGTCCGAAGCTTTGGAATCAGGTTGGACGCGTCGGCGCAAGGCCATGACAACAATGCCAATGCCCACCAGAATCAGCGGCACGGACAGCAGCATCCCCATGGTCGCGCCACCGAACAAAAAGCCCAGTTGCGGATCAGGCTCACGGAAAAACTCGGATATGATCCGCGCCGCACCATAGCCAATGCCAAACAGGCCCGTCACCAGACCGGGCCGCTTCAAGGCACCGCTGCGCACGGCAATGTGCAGGATGATGAACAGCGCAAGGCCTTCGAGCCCGGCTTCATAAAGCTGGCTGGGATGGCGCGGCAAAGGCCCTGCCCCCGGAAACACCATCGCCCACGGCACATCGGTCGGGCGGCCCCAGAGTTCCGGCTTGATGAAATTGGCGATGCGCCCGAGAAAAAGCCCCACCGGCACCACTGCCGAGCAAATATCAGCAACGCTCCACGCGCCGACCCGGTATTTGCGCGCAAACAGCCAGACCCCCAGGGCCGAGCCGAGCATGCCGCCATGAAACGACATGCCGCCATGCCAGACCTCAAGCATGTCAAGGTGATGGTCGAGATAGAACGGCAGATTGTAGAACAGGATATAGCCGATGCGGCCGCCGAGCACGACGCCAAAGGCGATATAGACCAGCAGATCATCAAGGCTGGCGACATCCGGGCGGGGGATGGTGCCCCACAAGGCATCGCGCCGCACCAGCCAGCGGGCATAAAGCCAGCCCAGCACAAGGCCCGTGACATAGGCCAGAGCATACCAGCGAACCGGCAGGGGCCCGATGTGAAAGAACACCGGATTGAAACGGGGATAGGCAATCAGCGCAGTGAACATGGCAGGGGGAGCGACTCGCGGCTTGCTGGCAACAAAGCCAAATGCGCGCTTTGGGGCGGCGGCGTCAAGTTGGGGCGTAGGCCATGCAGCCCATTCCTGACACCCCTAACCTGCACCTGGCATCTAAAAGCTGCCGCAGGGAGATGTTGAGGCCCCTCTCGCACCACGATCACTGCACGGCCCCGTCAGGGTCGCCCGATGGCAACAACAGGCGCGGGTGCAGCAAGACAGCAATTCTGGAAAAGGTCCCCGGAAAGTGTCAATCGACGGCCATTTTGGCAGTTACGCCACTACCGGGGAATTCCAGGGTTCACCCTGCCCCGATCAATTGGTCGAGCGTGATCGGAAAGCTGCGGACGCGCATGCCGGTGGCGTGCCAGACGGCATTGGCGATAGCACCCGCCGTGCCGGTGATGGCGATCTCGCCCACGCCCTTGACGCCGAGCGCATTGACATGAAGGTCACGCTCCTCGACCAGAATGGCCTCGATGCTGGGCACGTCGGCGTTGACGGGCACATGGTAGTCGGCGAAATTGGCATTCATCATGCGTCCTGAGCGCCTGTCCAGCACGGCATGCTCATGCAAAGCGAAGGACAGGCCCCAGATCATGCCGCCGTAATACTGGCTCTGAACCATCCGGGGATTGATGATCGTGCCCGCTGCAAACGCACCCACCAGCCGGGTAACACGAACCTGGCCCAAATCCGGGTCAACCTTCACCTCGGCAAACACCGCCCCGTGCGCATACATGGCATAGACCGCCCGTGCCGCAGCGTCGGCCGCTCCGGTTCCAGTTCCTTCGATGGCATCACGCCCGGCGCGGGCGAGGATATCGGCATAAGTCTCGCTGCGTGCGGCATCATCCCGGCGATACAGCCGTCCGCCGCGCGCGCTCACGCCCAAATTGCCAGCACCATAGAGCGGCGAGCGCTGATCGCCGGTGGCGAGATCGGCCAGCTTGCCGATCACATCCGCTCCGGCGGCATCAATGGCCACGCCCACGGTCGCCGCGTGGCCCGAGCCACCTGCCAGACCAGCGTCAGGCAGATCGGACGTGCCCGAACGAAACTCGATTTTGTCGAGATCGAGTCCGAGCGAATCGGCGGCAATCTGGGCAAAGGCGGTCCAGGCACCCTGGCCCATGTCCTGCGCGCCGGTTTCCACCAGCCCCGTGCCATCGCCGCGCAGCACCGCGCGCGCCTGGCCCTGAAACATGACGGCCGGAAACTGCGCTGTACCCATGCCCCAGCCGATGAGCATGCCGGCCTTGTCTTTCATCATCCGGGGGGCCTGGGGCCGCCCGTTCCAGCCAAACCGTGCTGCGCCCTGCTCGTAACACTGGCGGAGCGCTTTCGAGGAGAAGGGCTTGCCGCTCATCGGCTCGACTTCGGCATAGTTCTTCAACCGGAACGCCAGCGGATCCATGTCGCAAGCCAGCGCCATCTCGTCCATGGCGCACTCCAGTGCCGCATTGCCAGCAGCTTCGCCCGGCGCGCGCATGAACAGCGGCGTCCCGCTATCGAGCCGCACCGCCTCGTGCGATATGGCGATGGCCGGGCTGGCATACAACGCGTTCGAGGCATTGGCGGCCGGTTCGACAAAGTCATCGAAGGCACTGGTCGCCGTCCTGGCGTGGTGGGTCAGCGCGGTCAGGCAACCTTGTCCGTCCGCGCCCATGGTCAAGGTCTGGCGCGTGGCCGCGCGATGGCCAACCGGGCCGAACATCTGCTCGCGCCGCAGCACCAGCTTTACGGGACGCCCGACAAGGCGAGCCGCCATGATCCCCAGAATTTGCGGCCCTGATACCAACCCTTTGGAACCAAACCCACCGCCAAGATAGGGACTGCGAATATGAATGTTTTCGGGCGGGATGCCGAACAGCCCGGCAATACGCGCCTTGGCCATGCCCATGCCCTGGCTGGGCGTGTCGATGGACAGGGAATCACCGTCCCAGGCGGCCAGGATGGCATGCGGCTCCATGGCATTGTGGTATTGCGCCGGGGTTTCGTAGGTCGCCTCGATCCGCACTGCCGCCGCCGCCATGCCAGCCTTGACGTCGCCGTGGCTTTGGCTTGCAGGTTGGCCGGCACCGACGGCTTGCGGCAGGAAGCCCCCCGCCTCATCGAGGTGCGTGCGTGGTGTCTCGACATCATAGCGCGGGGCCAGCAGCGCCGCGCCTTCAGTCGCGGCCTCCAGCGTTTCGGCAACCACCACGGCAATGGGCTGGTTGGCGTAGCGGACAGCGTCGTTCTGCAGGAGGTCGAGCCGGAACATGAAGGGATGCAGCTTGGCATCAGGATCAAGCGCCAGCGGCGGCACGTTGTGCGGTGTCATCACCTCGATCACGCCAGGATGAGCCCTGGCTGCGGCCGCGTCGAGCGCTGTGACCCGGCCGTGGGCAATACTGCTCACGGCGAGCACGGCATGGACCATGCCGGGCGGATGGTTGTCGGCGGCAAAACGGGCGGCACCTCGGACCTTGAGGCTACCTTCACGCCGGGTCAGGGGCTGGCCGATACTCGAACCCATGCGCAGCCGCGCGGACGATTGCGGAAAGCTGATCTCAGTCATGGGCGAGGTCTCCGGAAAACGACGATGCCGGCAGGGCGGGCAAACGCTCGGGGGTGCCACGCGCGGCAAGGGTGAGCGCACGCACGATCATGCGGCGGGCAAGTTCGATCTTGAAAGCATTGTTGCCGGAGGGTTTCGCATCGGACAGGGCGGCGTCTGCCACGCGGGCAAAGCTCGCCGTCTCCGGGCGAGCGCCAACAAGCGCCAGTTCAGCTTGCCGGAGGCGCCAGGGTTTCAGCGCCACACCGCCCAGTGCCATGCGGGGTTGCACGATCAAGCCGTCCTCAAGGCGCAACGCGGTGGCCGCTGAAACGACGGCGAAGGCGAAGGAGGTGCGCTCACGCACCTTCAGATACCGCGAGTGGCCCGCAAAAGTGGCGGCATCCGCCGGAAGCCTTACCGCTGTGATGAGTTCGCCGGGGGCCAGAGCCGTCTCCTGCCCCGGCGCCGCGCCCGGCAGCATATGGAAATTCTCAACGGGTACCTCGCGGTGTCCGTTCGGGCCTTCCATCTCCACCACCGCATCGAGCGCCACCAGAGGCACTGCAAAATCGGAAGGATGCGTGGCGATGCAGTGCTCGCTCCACCCGAGTATGGCATGCAGCCGGTTTTCACCGCCAAGCGCATCACAGCCGGCCCCAGGCTGGCGCTTGTTGCAGGCGCTGGCCACGTCATAAAAATACGGGCAGCGTGTGCGTTGCAGAATGTTGCCGGCTGCGGTGGCGGCATTGCGCACTTG
>DAICZI010000194.1 GCA_027311205.1 Beijerinckiaceae bacterium
CTTGAGATGAGCCCTGAAAGCTTGCACCAGCGCGTGCCATTGTTTTTTGGCTCCAGGGCAAAGGTCGCGCTGATCGAGCGACTCCATCATACCCAGCATAGCCGCACCGCTCCCTCACCTCTGTTCGGCCAGCGTGGCCTGTTTCGCGTCTAGGAATTCGCCATGTCAGTCAAACACCCGATTATTTCGATTACCGGCTCATCAGGGGCAGGCACCACCTCGGTCAAAAAGACCTTTGAGCAAATCTTCCGGCGCGAGGCTGTCAACGCGGTCTATATCGAAGGCGACAGTTTCCATAGATATGATCGCATGGAAATGCGCGCCAAGATGGCTGAAGAAGCCAAAATTGGTAACAAGCACTTCAGCCATTTCTCGCCTGAGACCAATCTCCTGGAAAAGCTCGAACAGACGTTCAAGAGCTATGGCGAAAGCGGCAAGGGAGATATTCGCTATTATATCCACGATGCTGCAGACGAGGAGATGCATGGCCACAAGCCTGGCACTTTCACACCCTGGCAGGCGATACCCGAGAAGACAGATTTGCTGTTTTACGAGGGCCTGCATGGCGCGGTCGTCAGCGGCGCTATCAATATCGCGCGCTTTGCCGATCTTAAGATCGGCGTTGTGCCGGTCATCAATCTGGAATGGATTCAAAAAATCCACCGGGATCGTTCGACACGCGGCTATTCGACTGAGGCTGTAACAGACACGATTTTGCGCCGTATGCCGGATTATGTGAATTATATCGTGCCGCAATTCACCCAGACAGATGTCAATTTCCAGCGTGTGCCGACAGTGGACACCTCGAACCCGTTTGTGGCGCGCTGGATTCCGACCCCCGATGAATCAATGGTGGTGATACGCTTCAGAAACCCACGCGGCATTGATTTTCCCTACCTGCTGTCGATGATCCAGGGCAGCTTCATGTCGCGAGCCAATTCGATTGTCATCCATGGCGCCAAACTGGACCTTGCGATGCAACTGATCCTCACGCCGATGATCATGCAACTGATCGACCGCAAGCGGCGGGCCTGAACACAACAACATCAGCATTGACCCGGAGCCTATGATGAGCATTGCCGTCACTACCCCATCAGTGAGCGAGATCCAGCCCCAGAACATGGCCAATGCCATACGTTTCCTGGCAATTGATGCGGTGGAAAAGGCAAACTCAGGTCACCCCGGGATGCCCATGGGCATGGCCGATGTTGCGACCGTGCTGTTTTCAAAATTTCTGAATTTTGATCCTGTTGCGCCTCATTGGCCGGACCGTGACCGCTTCGTCCTGTCGGCGGGGCACGGCTCGATGCTGCTTTACGCGCTGCTTTACCTCACGGGCTACCCCGACATGAGCCTTGAGCAGATCAAAGGCTTCCGCCAATGGGGATCCTTGACCCCAGGGCACCCAGAGTATCACCACACCAAGGGTGTTGAAACCACCACCGGGCCGCTGGGCCAGGGTTTGGCAACAGCCGTTGGCATGGCACTGGCGGAGCGACTTGAGAATGCCCGGCACGGCGACCAGCTGGTGGATCATTTCACCTATGTGATTTCTGGCGACGGTTGCCTGATGGAGGGGCTGAGTCACGAGGCGATTTCCCTTGCGGGGCACCTCCGGCTGGCCAAACTGATTGTGCTGTTTGATGACAATTCAATCTCGATTGATGGCGCAACGTCTCTATCGTGCTCGGATGATCAATTGGCGCGCTTTGCAGCCTCCAACTGGGAGGTGGTTCGTATTGACGGCCATGATCCGATAGCGATTGAAACAGCGATAGCTGCGGCCCGCAAGTCCGATCGCCCCTCGCTGATTGCCTGCAAAACCATCATTGGCTTTGGTGCGCCCACCCGCGCTGGTACGGAAAAGGCGCATGGCGCTCCCCTCGGTGCCGCCGAAATCGCGGGCGCGCGCAAGGCATTGAACTGGCCCCATGCACCCTTTGAAGTTCCGGAACCTGTCCTTTCAGCCTGGCGGGCAACCGGCAAACGCGGACGCGCCAACCATGAGGGATGGGTGAAACGGGTGCTGGAAGCCAAGGCGCACGTGCATTTTGGGGCAGGGCAGGGGGCCAAGGCACCGCTCCCTGCAAGTTATGACGCCGCCATCGCCGCCATCAAGGCGCAGTTTGCGGCCTCGGCTCCAAAAATTGCGACGCGGCAAGCCTCGCAATTGATTTTGGATGCGATCGTGCCAGCCTGCCCGGCTTTAATCGGCGGTTCGGCGGATCTCACCCATTCCAACCTCACCCACGCCAAAGGTCAAAAGGCAGTGGTGCCCGGAGAATTTTCCGGCTCCTATATTCATTACGGCATCAGCGAATTTGGCATGGCGGCGGCCATGAATGGCATAGCGCTGCATGGCGGCATGATCCCCTATGGCGGCACGTTCTTTGCGTTTTCCGACTATTCGCGCCCCGCCATCCGCCTTGCCGCGTTGATGGGTGTGCGGGTCATTCATGTCATGACGCATGATTCCATCGGCCTTGGCGAAGATGGCCCCACCCATCAGCCCGTTGAACATCTCACCGCAATGCGCGCCATCCCCAATCTCAATGTGTTTCGCCCTGCTGATGCCGTTGAGACGGCGGAAGCCTGGGATTGCGCCATGCGGGCGCATGATCGCCCCTCCATCCTGTGCCTGTCGCGGCAAGCCTTGCCTACACTGCGGACGGGTGAAAACGAGCCGAACAAAACGGCGCAGGGCGCCTATGTGCTGATCGAGCCTGCTGCGAAGCGCGATGTCACGTTGATCGCCACCGGTTCGGAAGTCTCGCTCGCCGTCGTTGCCGCCCATCAATTGGGCGAGGCGGGCATTCATGCAGCGGTTGTCTCGGCACCCTGCCTGGAGATTTTTGCCCGCCAGCCCGCCGCTTACCGCAACGCCGTGCTGGGTCACGCGCCGCGTATCGGCGTTGAAGCCGGATTGGAAGGTGCCTGGCCCAAATGGCTTGGCGACAACAGCGCCTTTATCGGCATGACCGGCTTTGGCGCTTCGGCACCTGCCGAAGTTCTCTATCGCGAATTTGGCATCACGGCAGAGGCGGTGGTGAATGCCGCCCGCGCCCTCATCAACTGAACCGGAGGATATCATGGCGCGCATCACACTACGCCAACTGCTCGACCACGCCGCTGAATATCATTACGGCGTGCCGGCCTTCAATATCAACAACATGGAACAGGGCCTGGCGATTATGGAGGCGGCCGCCGCCGTCGATGCGCCGGTCATCATCCAGGCCAGCCGTGGCGCGCGCAGCTATGCCAACGACATCATGCTCGCCAAAATGATCGAGGCTTTGGCTGAAATGTATCCTGGCATCCCGCTGTGTATGCACCAGGACCATGGCAATGACGAAGCCACCTGCCTCAGCGCCATTCAGCACGGCTTCACCTCTGTGATGATGGATGGCTCGCTGAAGGCCGACGCCAAGCCCCACGCCGACTATGTTTACAACGTCGATATCACCACACGGGTGAGTTCCATGGCGCATTGGGTTGGTGCTTCGGTTGAGGGTGAGCTTGGCGTCTTGGGCTCGCTGGAGACCGGGCAGGGCGAGGCTGAAGATGGCCACGGCGCCGAGGGCAAGCTGTCGCATGACCAGTTGCTGACCGACCCGGACCAGGCGATGGATTTTGTCGCCCGCACCAAGGTCGATGCGCTGGCCATTGCCATGGGCACATCGCACGGCGCCTATAAATTCACCCGCAAGCCGGATGGCGAAATCCTCGCCATGAATGTGGTCGAGGCGATCCATCGGCGCCTGCCCAACACCCATCTTGTCATGCACGGCTCCTCCTCGGTGCCGCAAGCGCTTCAGGATATTTTCAATGCCGCGGGCGGTGATATGCCCCAGACCTGGGGTGTGCCTGTCGAAGAGATCGTGCGCGGCATCAAGTTTGGTGTTCGCAAGGTGAATATCGACACCGATTGCCGCCTGGCGATGACCGCGCAGTTCCGCAAGATTGCCACCGGGTTCAAAGCCGAGTTCGATCCGCGCAAATTCCTGAAACCGGCGATGGACGCCATGCGGGATCTCTGCCGTGATCGTTTCGAGCAGTTCGGCACGGCTGGAAACGCACATAAAATCAGAGCGTTGCCCCTCAGCGAAATGGCAAGGCGCTATCGCTCGGGCAGTCTTGATCCGCAAATTGCCAAAGCCAAAGCTGCCTGAATCAATCAAGTTGAGACCAAAGGAGAATGGTCATGAATGAAGCCGTCAAAATTCCGCAAGACACCAACCAGGCGAGCCAGACCGTGCGCGGCAAGGCACGCTACCAGTCTGGTGTGATGGAATATCGCAAAATGGGCTATTGGGAGCCCGATTATGTTCCCAAAGACACCGATATTATCGCTTTGTTCCGAATCAGCCCGCAAGATGGCGTTGATCCGGTGGAAGCCGCAGCGGCGGTCGCTGGCGAAAGCTCAACAGCCACCTGGACGGTCGTCTGGACTGACCGCCTGACAGCGACGGAAAAATACCGGGCCAAGGCTTACCGTGTTGACCCCGTGCCCAATGCGCCTGGCCAGTTCTTTGCCTATATCGCCTATGACCTTGATCTGTTTGAGGGCGGTTCAATTGCCAACCTCACCGCCTCGATCATCGGCAATGTCTTCGGC
>DAICZI010000195.1 GCA_027311205.1 Beijerinckiaceae bacterium
CGTCAGCCAGCGGTCAAGCCAGCATCGGGTTGGCGCTCAAAAAAATCGGGTTGCTGCGCACGCCCGAAGAGCGCCATCCGCCCGGCGTGGTGCTCCGTGCCAATCAACTGACCAGCAACCTTGCCGACCTCGACCTGCCAGAGGCAGCCCTGCGTGTCATCCATGATGATCCGGCATTCCGGCAGAGGCACGAGGCCCTGCTGCCTGCCACACACCCCCGCGCCCGCGGCGATATCAGCGCCGCCCGCGCGCTGGCCATTGCCAAGCTGACCGAGGCTGACACGATCGATGAGGCCTGCGCCTGGCTCAGCCCGCGCGAGACCATGATCATCCTGCATGACCGCGCCCTCATCAACCTTGTGGCCCGGCTGAAGTAGAGCGACCGGATAGCGCTACATCATCTCCACCGAGACGATCCCCTGAATGGCCCGGATGGCACCGCTCGAAGCTGCTGACATGCTGAACTTGCCCGGCAGCTTGACTTCGACCTCGCCGCGCCTCGGCCCCAGCATCACCACAATGGAGACCTCGCCTGCAGCGCCCGACGCCTCGGCACCGAGCCGCGCCGCCAGCCCGGCAGCAACATGGTCGATCGCCTGGGCGTCGCGCAGAAAAATCCGCATGCCGCGCTGGCGCTGCGCGACCGCCGCTTCCAGCGGCTCGACATCGAGAATGCGTGCCCGCACATCCTCGCCCTCAAGCACCGCTTGCAGCGAGACAATCACCAGGGCACCCTTCTCAAGCCGGTCACGGAACTGGTTGAGGCCCTCCTGAAACAGCACCGCTTCATATTGCCCGGAACTGTCGGACAGCGTGACAATCCCCATTTTCGAGCCTGATTTGGTGCGCCGCTCGGCCCGATCCAGCACCAAAGCCGCCAGCCGCCCGGCGGAGGCCCCGCGCCGCACGTTCTCGGAAAACCTCGTCCAGAGATCAAGGCGCATCCGCGCCATGACACTGGCATAATCATCCAGCGGATGCCCGGAGAGGAAAAACCCGATGGCCTCGAATTCGCGCTTCATGCGCTCGGGCGGCCCAGCCTTTGGCGGCCGTCAGGGCCAGCGCCGTCGCCCCGCTTTGCCCAAACAGGCCGTCCTGCCCGCTTTGCCGATCGGATGCGACGCTGAGCCCGTGCTGCAACAGGCGCTCGGCATTTTCAAACACCAGCGCCCGGTCAGGCTCGATCTCATCAAACGCACCTGCGGCGGCCAATGTCTCGATAATGCGCCGGTTGAACGCCCCGCCTGCCGCCCGCTCGGCGCAATCACCGAGCGAGGCAAAGCGCACAGTGCCGCGCGCCGCCACCAAAGCCTCGGCCTGGCCTTCGCCAATGCCCTTGATGGCCGACAGCGCGTAAGCGATGGCAAGCTTGCCATCCTCGCGGCGAATGACCGAGAAATCCGCCCCTGATTGCTGCACCGAGGGTGGGATCACGCCAATGCCCATGCGCCGTGCCTCATTGTGCAATTCGGCCAATTTGTCGGTGTTGGAGCGCTCCAGAGACATAGAGGCGGCCAGAAACTCCACCGGATGATTGGCCTTGAGCCACGCCGTTTGATAGGAAATCAGCGCATAGGCTGCCGCATGGCTTTTATTGAAGCCGTAATCGGCAAATTTTGCCAGAAGGTCGAAAATGTTGTCGGCCTGCGTGCGCTCCAGGCCGCGCTCCAGCGCACCGGAGACAAAGCGCTCGCGCTGTGCGTCCATCTCGCTTTTGATTTTCTTGCCCATGGCGCGGCGCAACACATCAGCCTCACCGAGCGAATAGCCCGACAGAAGCTGGGCAATCTGCATCACCTGCTCCTTGTAAATTATGACGCCAAAAGTCTCGCGCAGCACCGGCTCAATTTTGGGGTGATAATAATCGGGCTCCTCATCGCCGAGCTTGCGGGCGCAATAGGTCGGAATATTCTCCATCGGGCCGGGCCGATACAGCGCCACCAGTGCAATCAAATCCTCAAACCGGTCGGCGCGCATTTCCACGAGGGCCTTGCGCATGCCGCCGCTTTCCACCTGAAACACCCCAACGGTCTCGCCGCGCCCCAGCAGCGCGTAGGTTGCGGCATCGTCCAGCGGAATCGCGCCAAGATCGACCTTGACCCCGCGCTGGCCCAACATCTCGACGCCGCGCGCCAACATGGTCAGGGTCTTGAGCCCGAGAAAATCGAACTTCACCAATCCCGCCGATTCAACCCATTTCATGTTGAACTGGGTGGCGGGCATTTCGGATTTGGGATCGCGGTAGAGCGGCACCAGTTCAGTCAGGGGACGGTCGCCGATGACAATGCCCGCCGCATGGGTGGAGGCGTTGGAATAAAGCCCTTCAAGCGTCCCGGCAATTTTCAGCATCCGCGCCACCCGCGGTTCGGCCTCTGCCGCTTCGCGCAGGCGCGGCTCACCAGCCAATGCCTCTTTCAGAGTCACGGGTTTGGCAGGATTTTGCGGCACCATCTTGGCCAGCCGATCCACCTGGCCAAGCGGCATTTCCAGCACCCGACCGACATTGCGCATCACCCCGCGTGCCAGAAACGATCCAAAGGTGATGATCTGCGCCACGCGGTCCGTGCCATAACGCTCGCGCACGTAGGCAATCACCTCGTCGCGGCGCTCCTGACAAAAATCAATATCAAAATCGGGCATCGAAATGCGTTCAGGGTTGAGAAAGCGCTCAAACAGCAGTCCAAACCGCAAGGGATCAAGATCGGTAATGCCCAAGGCATAGGCGACCAGCGAACCGGCCCCTGAACCACGGCCCGGCCCCCCCGGAATGCCGCGCGCCCTGGCGTAGCGGATGAAATCCGCCACGATCAGGAAATAGCCAGGAAACTTCATGCGACCGATCACGCCAAGCTCGAATTCCAGCCGCTGGGTATAATCCTGCACGCTCAGGCCGGGGGCCGGGGGCTGTGCCGCAAGGCGACCCTCCAGCCCGCCTTGCGCCTCGGCCTGCAGAAACGCCACCTCATCGACCGCCTCGCCACCCGCCCGCACAAAGCGCGGCAAAATCGGTTTGCGCAGGCGCGGGCGATAGGCGCAGCGCCGGGCAATCTCGACGGTTGTCGCCAGCGCCTCCGGCATGTCCCGGAATTTGGCGACCATCTCGGCGCGCGACAAAAATCGGTTCTGCGGCGTGGCCCGGCGGCGCTCCTCGACGCCGACATAAGTGCCCTCAGCAATGCACAACAGCGCGTCATGGGCTTCATAGTCCGCCGCATCGGCAAAATACGGTTCATTGGCGGCCACCAGGCCCAACGAATGAAGGCAGGCCAAATCCACCAGCGCCGCCTCAACGGCCCCCTCATCCGCCAACCCGTGACGCTGCAGCTCAAGATTGAGCCTGTCGCCGAAAAGCTCGTGCAAGCTCTTCAGCCGCGCTTCAGCGATATCACCGCGGCCCTGCCGCAAGGCCAGATCAACCGGACCTGCCGGGCCTCCGGTGAGCGCAATCAAGCCCTGCACCTGCCCCTCAAGCCGACCGCGTTCCAGCGCGGGGCCCAGATCGCTGTCCGAGTCCAGATGCAGTTGCGAACACAGCCGCATGAGATTGAGGTAGCCGGTCTCGTCCTGCGCCAGCAGCACAATGGAGGAACGGCCATCATGCGAAGGCCCCTGACGCGGCGCATGCTGCTGCTCGCCGCCAAAAATCACGCTCATTTGCAGCCCGATGATCGGCTGCACACCAGAACCAGCCATTTTCTCGGAAAATTCCAGCGCGCCGAACATATTGTTCGTGTCAGTCAGCGCCAGCGCGGGCATTTTATCGGCGACCGCCAGCTTGCCCAATTGCGCCAGAGTGATGGCACCCTCGCGTAGCGAATAGGCTGAATGGACATGCAGATGAACAAAGCCAACTTCATCACGCATGGCGGCCTCCGCTCCCTCAGCTCAAAAAAACAATCAGGCCCCGGACAACACCCGTCCAACACTGACGACCATGGCGATATAAACCGCAACCGACGAGACTTCGAGACAGAGCCGACCCGCTATGAACAACAAACGCAACATGACACCCTCGCATCTGGAGAATGCTGCCATTATGTTCTGTTTAAGTTCCTTGTCAACCTGTTTTGTTCTCATATTGGAAAAAAGCGAGAACAAATTTCAGGGCATCTCGTGTGCCTGCCCATTGCGCAGCGTCACGCGCCTGTCCATCCGGGCGGCAAGGTCGAGATTATGGGTGGCGATCAGCGCCGCCAGGCCGGTGGCTTTCACCAGAGAGGTCAGCGCCGCGAAAACCTTGTCCGCAGTGGTGGGGTCAAGATTGCCGGTCGGTTCATCGGCGAGCAGGATTTTCGGGGCATTGGCGACAGCGCGGGCTATGGCGACGCGCTGCTGTTCCCCGCCCGATAGTTGGGCCGGGCGGTGGGTCTTGCGGGCACCGAGACCGAGATAATCCAGCAGTTCATGGGCGCGCCGGCGGGCCTCGCGGCGGCTCAATCCGGCAATCATCTGCGGCAGCATGATATTTTCATCCGCGGTAAACTCGCGCTGCAAATGGTGCATTTGATAGACAAAGCCAATCTTGCTGCGGCGCAGGCTGGTCCGTTGCGTATCATTGAGCTGCGAGGTGGGCTGACCCTCCACAATGACCTCGCCCC
>DAICZI010000196.1 GCA_027311205.1 Beijerinckiaceae bacterium
CTCTTGCGCCCGCTAACCAACGACCGTCCAAACCGGTTCCCGCTCATGAGCTTTAGCAATTTCTGCGGCGCAGGTAGCGGCAATGCCCTCGGCGACGCGCGTGGCGATCGAGGGGCCAAAATAGACATCAAAATGCCCCTTGCGCAATCTTGTCGAAGGAAGAAGTCGCCAATGGCGCACGGTGATGTGAGCATAAGCCTCCGGGCGAACATGGAAACGAAGGCGTTGAAAACCTCCAAGGCGTTCCCTGCGTCCAAGTTCGCATGAGAAGAGTGCAGCCCAAGGCACTGTGCCGGTGAATCCAAAATTCCGGGACACGCCATCATTTGATAAATATGTGCGACATGCAAGTAATTCAAAAAGCGTAAACGCATAACTAACTGTGAAAAAAGGTAATAATACTGATGCAATCTGGATATATCCTCGTCTATGTTCGTGTAATGCAATATTCACTTGAGATTGATCCTTAACAAGTTGGGAATAATCGAAGAACAATATTACCAAATAAATTAAAAGCACTCCCACCAGTAGGATCATTATTAGACTTCTTTCACTTAGCGCGAATCCTCCCTGCTTGATCATCATCGGCAATGCCGCCCGATCAGGGCCACCCTCCGCATCCGCGCTCGCCGTTACCGCCTGATCCGCCGCCATCGCCTCACCACCCCATCCTGAAACTGCAACCGATGGGTGAGCCAAAAATGATAAGGTCGCGTTACAAAACCCTGCGGAAGTTGCGCGGGCTGACTTGAAGAACTCTTGCGCCCGCCCGTAACTGACACCGATAACTGATGTGTGTCGCAGGCGCAGGACCGAACCGGTGGGATATTGACCCGAAACGCGGTTCCATCCGACTACCCATCCCCCACCTTGCGCCCGCACGCGGCGCGCCTTATAGACGGCCTGTCCGCTCCCTTCGTCTAGAGGCCCAGGACGTCGCCCTCTCACGGCGAAAACAGGGGTTCGAGTCCCCTAGGGAGCGCCAATCCTCACAACCATCGCCAGGCTCGCGGCCGCCGTCATTCAGCGGCGAGGCGCATCGGTTCGGGCACAGTTTCAGCGGGCAGCATCGCGCCTGCGGGCTCCTCGGCCTGGCCGACAAAGCGCCCGAACAGCCAGGCTATGCCAAGGCTCAGATCATCCATGATGGTGAAGAAGGCCGGCACGAAAATCAGGCTGAGCATGGTCGCGACAATCAGGCCGCCCATCACCGCAATGGCCATGGGCGAGCGGAACTCGCCGCCATCGCCCAGCGCCAGCGCCGGCGGGATCATCCCCGCCACCATGGCGATCGTCGTCATGATGATCGGGCGGGCGCGCTTGCGACCGGCATCGACAATGGCCTCAAGGCGCGGCACGCCGGCGGCCATGGCCTCCATGGCGAAATCCACCAGCATGATGGCGTTTTTGGTAACAATGCCCATCAGCATCAAAATGCCGATGACGACAGGCATGGAAATCGGCTTGTGCGTGATGAGCAAAGCCAGGATCGCGCCGCCGATCGACAGCGGCAGCGAGAACAGGATCGTGATCGGCTGCAGGAAATTGCCGAACAGCAGCACCAGCACGGCAAACACCATCAACAGGCCGGAACCCATGGCGATTGCGAACGAATGGAACACCTCGCCCATGACCTCGGCATCGCCCGATTGCACGATACGCACGCCAGCGGGCAGGTTTTTGGCGGCGGGCAGGGCCATGACCTGCTGGATGGCGCCGCCGAGCGCATCCGTGCCGTTCAGATCGGCCTCAACCGTCACCCGGCGCGAGCGATCATAGCGGGTGATGGAGGACGGGCCTTCGCCCATGGAAATGTCAGCGACCGTGGAGAGCGGCACAGGCTTGCCGCGCACTGTCGGCACATTGAGAGATTTTAACAGCTCAAGATCACCACGGGCGGCGCGGGGCAGTTCGACCCGGATCGGAATCTGCCGGTCGCCATCGGTGAAATTGGCGAGTTTGGGGCCGACATCGCCCAGCGTGGCTACGCGCACGGTGTCGGCGATGGCGTCAGTCGAGACACCGAGATCAGCGGCAATATTGGCGCGGGGCGCGACGTGAAGCTCGGGGCGCTGCAATTCGGCGGTGGAAACCGGGTTGGCGAGCGTCGGGATCGTGTGCATCTCGCTGGCGAGCCGGCCTGCCACATCAGCCAAAGGAGCGCCGGGGTCGCCCTCCAGCGTCAATTGCAGGTCGCGCATGCCATTGTCTTTCATGAACCAGGCGCGGATGTCGGGCACGGTGGCGACAATGCCATCAATTTTGCGCTCGATCTGTTTTTGCGTCAGCTTGCGCTTGTCCTTGTGGATCAGGTTGATGATCAGCGTGGCGCGCCGCAGTTCATGGACGCCGCCCAGGACCTCGCCGCCATAAACCAGCACGCCGGTGACTTCCGGCAGGGCCTTGATTTTTTGCGCCAGAATACCGGTTTTGCGCGCCGTGTCGGCGAGCAGCGAACCTGGTGGCAATTCCACGGCCAGGAGCGTGCGCCCCGTATCCTCGCCCGGCAGAAAGCCCTTGGGCAGCAGCCCAACCGACATGATCGACGCGGCAAACAGGATGAGACCCATGCCGACCGTGATCCAGCGGTGGCGCACAGAGAAGCGCACGACGCGGGTATAGGTGCGCAGGATCGCGCCTTCAGTGGCCACATGCTCGGGGGCAGGCCCCATGAAATAGGCGGCCAGCAGCGGCGTGATGAGGCGGGCGACCAGCAGGGAGAAGCCAACCGCAAAGGCGACCGTGAGGCCAAACTGGCGGAAATACTGGCCGGCCACGCCGCCCATGAAGCTCACTGGCGTAAAGACGCCAATGATGGTCAGAGAAATGGCAATGACCGCGAGGCCGATTTCGTCCGCCGCTTCCAGCGCCGCCTTGTAGGCGCTTTTGCCCATGCGCATGTGGCGCACGATATTCTCGATTTCGACAATGGCGTCATCGACCAGAATGCCGGTCACGATGGTCAGCGCCAGCAAAGTGACCAGATTCAGCGAGAAGCCGAGCGCTTCCATCGCCCAGAAGGTCGGGATCGCCGAAAGCGGCAGCGCGACGCTGGCGAGGATGGTGGCGCGAACGTTGCGTAGAAACAGGAACACCACGATGACCGACAAAACCGCGCCTTCGATCAAGGTTTCCATGGCCGATTGGTAATTGCCATAGGTGTAGGCGACCTGACCGTCGATCAGTTGCAGCTTCACTGCCGGGGTTTGCCTGTTCAAGGCCGCAACGTTCGCAGCCACCGCCTGGGCGACATCGACATCGCTGAAGCCCGAGGCCCTGGTGATGCCAAATGTCACCACCGGACGCCCATCATAGCGTGCGAAGGTTGTGGCCTCCACAGCGCCATCGGTGATGGTGGCAAGATCTGACAGTTTCACCTTGCGGCCATTCGACAGGGCAATCGGCAGACGGGCGAGGTCGGCCAGTGTGCGGGCACCGGCCAGCGTGCGGATCGCCTGCTCGCGCCCGGCGATTTCCGCCTTGCCACCCGAGACATCCTCATTGGTGGCCCGCAATTGCGCATTGACGGCGGATGCGGTGACGCCCAGGGCGGCGAGCTTGTCGGGATCGAGCTTGACACGAATCTCGCGGTCAACACCACCGATGCGGCTGACATCGCCGACCCCGGCAATGCCCTGGAGAGCGCGGGTGACCGTATCATCGACATACCATGACAGATCCGCCGTGGACATGGTTGGCGCATAGGCCGCGTAGGTGACGATCGGCAGGCCTTCGATGTTGATGCGCTTGATGATCGGCTCATCAATGGTGCTTGGAAATTGCGAGCGCACGGTCGCCATGGCGTCCTTGACATCATTCAGGGCGCGGTCGGTCGGCGTCGAAAGATGAAACTGGATGATGGTCGAGGACGCGCCATCGGTGATGGTTGAGGTGATGTGTTTCACGCCCGAAACGCCTGACACCGCATCCTCGACGATTTTCGTGACCTGCGTTTCAAGCTCGGCCGGCGCTGCGCCCGATTGCGTCACCAGAACCTGCACAATCGGAACGTCGATATTCGGAAAGCGGGTGATCGGCATCACCGAGAAGCTGTAAAGTCCTAGCAGCGTCAGGATCAAGAATAGCATGATCGCAGGGATGGGGCGCCTGATTGACCAGGCTGATATGTTCAGTCTCATGACGGCCCAACCTTGTTGCTCACTTCGGGGCGAACAACGTCGCCGGTGCGGAAGAACCCTTCCGCGCGCTGCATGACCATCACGCCGGGTTTCAGACCGCTGCGAATTTCCGTCCAGTCGCCATTGGTGACGCCTTGCGCCACCGTTTGCCGCGCCACCTGGGTGCCTTTGACGACCAGCAGGCTGGAACCTGCCGGGCCGGTGATGACCGAGGTGGCGGGGACGCCGACCGACTGGCGCTCGGCGATGGTCACGACCGCATGCGCGAATGCCCCGCTATGCAGGCCCTGCGCTGCGGCGGCTTGTGGATCATCAACGGCAATGCGCACCTGGCCGAGCCGCGTGGTGGCATCGATGGCCGGTGAAATCAGCCGGATATGGCCTTTGACCGGCGCGGTGCCGACGGCGGTAATGAGGGCGGGCATATTGGGGCG
>DAICZI010000197.1 GCA_027311205.1 Beijerinckiaceae bacterium
CTCCGGTACAATGCGAGTGTATTGATTTTCAATCTCGGCGCGACCTTCCTTGATCTGCTGCAAAACCATCCAGATCGATTGCAGCACGTCGAGCGGCTCAAACCCGGCCACCACCATCGGGCGCTTGTAGAATTCGGCAATGAACTCATAAGGCGCGGTCCCAATCACCATCGAGACATGGCCCGGCCCCAGAAAGCCATCAAGATGCAGGTCGGGGCTGTCGAGGATCGCCTTGATCGTCGGGACAATGGTAATGTGATTGCAGAATACCGAGAAATTGCGGATCCCATCTGCCTCGGCCTGCAACACCGTCAAGGCCGTCGAGGGCATGGTTGTTTCAAAGCCGAGGCCAAAAAACACCACGTCGCGGTCAGGGTTGTTGCGCGCCAGCGTCAGGGCATCCATCGGCGAATAGACCATGCGCACGTCGGCACCGGCGGCCTTGGCCTGCAGCAGGCTCTTCTTCGAGCCGGGCACCCGCATGGCATCGCCAAAAGTGGTGAAAATCACACCCTCACGTTCGGCAATCGAGACGCAATCATCAACCCTGCCCATCGGCAGCACGCAGCCCGGGCAGCCAGGGCCGTGCACCAGTTCGATGGAGTCGGGCAACATGCCCTCCAGGCCATAGCGGAATATCGAATGGGTATGGCCACCGCACACTTCCATGATCTGGATCGGGCGCGTGCGCCCCGCCGCGATGCTGGCGGCGAGCTTGTCGATCTCGCGGACAAGTATCTGGGCTTTCTCGCGGTCACGGAATTCATCGGCGTATTTCATGGTACTGACCCTTTCCTGGCAGCCGAGCCGCGCTCGTCGGCCAGCAACGTATGAACGAGATCCCACAGGATGTGGTAGGCGTTGACGTGACATTCCTGAATGCGGTGGATCGAGGTCGAGGGCACCACGAGGCAGTGATCGACCAGGCCTGATGACACCATCCGCCCGCCATCGCCGCCCGTCAGGCCAATGGTGACAATGCCCATCTCGCGAGCCTTGGCGAAGGCGGCAATCAGGTTCTGCGAATTGCCACTGGTGGAAATGCCGATCAGGGCATCGCCTTTGCGACCCTGGGCAATCAACTGGCGCACGAAGACGTGGTCAAAGCCAAGATCATTGCCAACTGCCGAAATCATCGCCAGATCAGCAACAAGATTGGTGGCCGCCAGCGCCGGACGCCCGGCGGTGACCGGATGCACAAATTCCACCGCAACGTGCGAGGCATCACAGCTTGAGCCGCCATTGCCCATGGCATAGAGCTTGCCATTATGGCGATAGACCGTGGCGAGGGCCTCGGCCGCGGCGACCAGCACCGGGGCTTGCGTGCTGAAAAACCGCTCATTGGTTTCACGCGAGTCGCGGGCCTTCTCTGCCACCGAATGCAACAGCGCGGCGTTCAGCTTGGCCCGATCCTGCGCCTTGCCGTGCAGGAAAGGATAAAGGCCCTTGAGATCACTGGCGCTCGACATGGTGGCGCTCCGCTAATGGACAGAAGATTGCCGCATGGCCTCAATTTCCGCCTGCGCCTCGCCAAGCTCAGCCAGAATTCGCAGCGTTTGGGCGGCTTCGGCCTCATTGATACGGCTCATGGCAAAGCCGACATGCACCAGCACCCAGTCCCCGACACAATCATCGACCCTGTGGGTTTCGGTGACGATGCAGGCAATATTGATCTGGCGGCGCACGCCGCTGACATCGACGGTGGCGAGCTTTTTGGTGTGGTCGTCAATCCTGACGATGATGCCGGGGATTCCTAGGCACATGGCGAGCCTGCTTTCTGGAGGAGATGTGGGGTATCGAGGCAACGGGCGGCGGCGATCATGGCTTGGCCAAACGCGATGCCGCCATCATTGGCGGGCACCCTGGCATGGCTCAGCACGGTGAAGTTTTCAACGCGCAGGCGGGTTGCCACCTGCTCCAGCAGCACGGCGTTCTGGAAGCATCCGCCCGAAAGCGCGACCGTATCAAACCGGGCGGGATCTCCCGCCAATTTACGCACCATGGTGACGATGGCTTTGGCGAGGCCCTTGTGAAAGCGCGCCGAAATCACCGGTGCAGGGGTTTGCACGATGAGGTCGCCGAGCAGCGCCTGCCACATGCCAAGGGGTTCGACATAGGGCAGGCCGGAGCCCTTCAGTCTGGGAATCGACAGGGGATAGGCGAGGTCGTCGCCTTCATGCTCCAGCGTCTTCCGGCAGACGCTCGCCTCCAGCCGCGCGCCAGCCTCGCCCTCATAGGCCTGTTGATCAAAGCAAAGGCCGGTTGCCGCCGCAACCGCATCAAACAGCCTGCCGCAGGAGGAGGCTTGCGGCACGTTGGTCTGAGTTTTCAGCATGGCAGCGAGGGTGGTCACCGGCTTGGCTTCCAGCGCCGCAAACAGGGGAAGTGCGGCAAAATTCATGGCAAAGCCCGCCCAGCCCATTTCAGCCAGCAGATGGGCGTAGAGATTGCGCCATGGTTGGCGCACCGCGCTCGCTCCGCCTGGCATGGCGACTGGCTTGAAAGTGCCCAACCGCTCAAAGCGCCGGTAATCGGCGAGCAGGAATTCGCCGCCCCAGAGCGTGCCGTCACTGCCCATCCCCAGGCCATCGAGCACAATGGCCAATACCGGCGGCGCATCCAGCGGGCGCTGGTTTTCAGCAAGGCATGCCGCCGCATGGGCGTGGTGATGCTGAATCTGCAAAAGCGGCAGATGCTGCTGGCGGGCGGTCTTTTGCGCCAGCTTGGTCGAGAGATATTCAGGGTGCAAATCAGCGGCAAGATGCGTTGGGGCGTGGTCAAACAACTGGGGATACAACGCCAGATTCCGGTCGTAATCATCAAAAGTTGCAACGTCTTCGAGATCACCCTGATGCTGCGACAGCACCGCCTGCCCCTCCTTGATGAGGCAGAAAGTGGATTTCATCTCGGCGCCAAACGCCAGAAGATCTGGCGCTCCGGCAAAGCCGGGCGGCAGCGCCATGGCGGCAGGCGCATAGCCGCGTGCCCGGCGCAGCACGCGCATCGCACCATCCATGCGCCGCACCACGGAATCATCAATGCGATTGGCAATCTCGCGGTTATGCAGCAGCGCGAAGGGCGCGATCGGGCCAAGCTTCAGGGAAGCTTCGGCGTCATCAATGATCTGCGGCGCATCGGAGAGATTGCCGCTGGTCATCACGACCGGGCGGGCCATACGCCGCAGCAACAGGATATGCAGCGGGGTCGAGGGCAGCATGAAGCCCAGCGTGTTCATGCCCGGCGCAATGGCTTCGGGCAGGCGCTCTGGCCCATCGGCGCGCATCAGCACAATCGGCGCTTCGCGGCTCTCCAGCGCGGCGCGCTCCAGCTCATCAAAGGCGCAATAGCGGGCGATGGTCGCCAGATCACGCGCCATCAGCGCGAAGGGCTTGGCCTCGCGCCGTTTCAGCGCGCGCAGGCGGGCGACGACATCGGGCTGCGTCGCGTCACAGGCGAGTTGATAGCCGCCAAGCCCCTTGATGGCGACGATCTCGCCCTTCTGGATCAGGCTCAAAGCTGCATCAACATCATCAAGCATGGAATGCTGCTCAAAATGAACGGCCCGCCCGTCAAAACGGATCAGCCGCGCCTTGGGGCCGCAAATGTGACAGGCGGTCGCCTCGGCGTGAAAGCGCCGGTCGGCAGGATCGCGATATTCGCGTGCACAGGCCGCGCACAGCGGAAAGGGGGCCATGGTCGTGGTCGCCCGATCATAGGGCACGGCGCGCACGATGCTGAGGCGCGGGCCGCAATGCGTGCAATTGGTGAAGGGATAGCGAAAGCGCCGGGCAAACGGGTCGAGGACCTCGGCAGCACAAGCGGGGCAGGTTGCGGCATCGGGCGAAATCTGGGTGCGCGCGGCACCGCGCACGCTCTCGACAATATGGAAGCCTTGCGCAAGGGTGCCTTCAAAATTGCGCGTTTCAATCGCCACAATATCCGCCAGCGGCGGCGGCGCAGTGCACAGGGTTTCAATCAAGGCGGCTATTTTTGACGCATTCCCATAGGAGCGGATCAGCACACCTTCGCTGTCGTTGCGCACGTCGCCGGTCAAAGCCAGATGATGGGCGATCTGCCAGACGCTGGGGCGAAAGCCAACGCCCTGCACACGGCCCCGAACGCGGATCTCGACGTTTTGCAGCGGGTCGTCGCTGGGCTTGTGGGGCCGGGCTTTCATGGTACCATCTCCCACAACAGCACCCGGTTATTGCCAGTATCGGCAATGGCGAGCGTGGTTCCAGAAGCTGCTAGGCCAAAGGGCCAGCACAGGCTGTCGCGCGCGGCAAACCGCCAGCGGTTATCGCCTTTGGCCGCAAAACTGGCCTGTCCGGCAAGGCCGGTGGCGGCGACATCCATGCCAAGGCCATCAAGGCCATAATCGACCAGTCGGGAATTGGCGGTATCGGCGCAAATGAGCTTGTCGGCATGGGTCACCAACCCATAGGGCATGTTGAGCGCCTGCGCGCCGGGATAATAACCGGCCCGGTTATGATCCAGCCC
>DAICZI010000198.1 GCA_027311205.1 Beijerinckiaceae bacterium
GCTGCAGGAATTGGCGGAAGCGCTATGAAGCCAGCTTTGCGTGAACCATCGGCCAGTTTCTATCGCGGCAAGGTCATGCACGCGAGGCTGAAGCCCGTCGGGCATCGGTTTACCTACCGTGTCGCCAATCTCATGATCGACATTGACCGCCTTGATGAAGCTGGCAGGCTCTCACGCTTCTTTTCCGTGGGCCAGCGCAATCTCATGTCGTTTTACCCTTCGGATCACGCGCCCCACCATGCCGGGCCCTTGCGCGCGGCAGTCGATGCCATGCTGGCACCCACCGGTATTGCGGCAGACCATGTGCTGCTGCTCTGTTATCCGCGCATTCTTGGCTTCGTTTTCAACCCGATCTCGGTCTATTATTGCTTCTGCGGGGGGGAACTTGCCGCCCTGATTTATGAGGTGCGCAACACCTTTGGCGAGTTTCACAGCTATATAGCGCCAGTGCGGGCCGGGCAAGCCAGCGAGGCCGGGATACGGCAAAGCTGCGCCAAACAGCTCTACGTCTCGCCGTTCATGGACATGGATATGCAGTATCATTTCCGGTTGCGGGTGCCTGCCCGCGAACTGACGTTTCGCATTCTGGAAACCAGCGGCGCGACTCCGCTGTTTGCTGCCACGTTTCATGCTGTGCGTTATCCTCTTGACAGCAAACAGATTTTGCGGATCTTTTTCGCTTTGCCGGCGATGACCCTGAAAATCGTCGCGGCGATTCACGGTGAGGCCTTGCGGCTATGGCTCAAGGGTATGCGGCTGCGAGTCCGGCCCGCGCCGCCCGCGCCCACAAGTCTGGCGTGAGCGCAAAAATGTTGATTTGCAGCAGCGTGGCACAACGCGGGGCAAGGCTTGGGCGTACATGACCATGATAGCGGACGAAATGAAGTCATATCCGCGCGCCGTGCGACGGGCTCTGTGGCTTGCGAGCCTGCTTGAAGTTGGCACGCTCGACGTGCAGATGCCCGGTGGGCGCACCCTGCGCTTGGGCGGCAAGTGGCCCGGCCCGGCGGCGCGGATCACCATTCTTGATCTGCAATTTGCGCGCCGGCTCGGTCGTGGCGGCGATATTGGTATTGCCGAGGCCTATATTGCCGGCATGTGGGAGACGCCCGATCTCACAGAGTTTCTGGCGCTCTTTGCCGCCAATCAACCGGTGATCCAGCGCCTGCTGGCCAACCGGCCCGTGGTGCGGGCGCTGCAGCGCTTTCAGCATTTTCTCAACCGGAACAGCCGCCGGGGCGCAAAACGCAACATTCACGCCCATTATGATCTTGGCAACGGGTTTTATGGTGCCTGGCTTGATCCTGACATGAATTATTCCTCAGCGCTCTATGAATCGCCCCAATACACGCTGGATCAAGCGCAAAAGGCCAAGCAAATGGCTTTGGCGCGCGGCCTGGGGCTCAGCGAAGGTCAGCATTTGCTGGAAATCGGCTGCGGCTGGGGCGGCTTTGCGCTGTTCGCCGCGCAGAATTTTGGCTGCAGCGTCACCGCCCTGACCATCAGCCAGGCCCAGGCCGATTTGGCGCGCCAGCGGGTGTTTGCCGCTGGCCTTAATGAGCGAATCAAAGTCGAACTGCGCGATTATCGCGACGAGACGGGCATTTATGATCGGATCGCCTCCATTGAAATGATTGAGGCGGTGGGCGAATCCTATTGGCCGCCCTATTTTGGCCAGTTAAGCGGCAGGTTGAAGCCGGGCGGACGCGCGGGGATTCAGGCCATCACCATCGATGAGGCGCTGTTTGCCGGCTACAGGCGCGACATCGATTTCATCAGGCGTCACATTTTCCCCGGCGGCATGTTGCCAACCCTGAGCGGTTTGCGCACGCTTGCGACCAAGGTCAATCTGAACATCATAGGCGAGCGGGCCTTCGGCCCCGATTATGCCCGCACGCTGGCGCAATGGCGCGACCGGTTCCACGCTGCCTGGCCGCAAATTGCCCGCAATGGCTTTGATGAGCCCTTCCGGCGCATGTGGGAATATTACCTCAGCTATTGCGAGGCTGGCTTTACCATCGGCACCATCAACGTGCGGCAGATTTTCTTCGAGAAGCCGCGTTGAGATGTCACGACTGCCCCTGCCCGGTAATGCGGGCGACCAGCGGAAAATACAGGCTGTAGGGCAGCATATTCAAGGCTTTCAGCGTCCAGGACAGGCGTCGCGGAAAGGTGATTTCAAACCCGCCCCGCGCGAACCCATCGCAAATGCGAGAGCCCGCGTCCTCCACCTCAATGATGCCTGGCATGGGAAAGGTGTTTTTGGCGGTGAGCGGCGTGCGCACAAAGCCGGGGCAAACGATCTGCATGCGGATATTGAGTGGATCAAGCACGAATTTCTGCGAGGCGCAGAAATTGATTAGCGCCGCCTTGCTCGCGCCATAGGCCGAAGATCGCGGCAGACCGCCATAGCCTGCCACTGAAGCATTGACGCCGATCTGGCCGCCGCCGCCTTGCTTCATGTGGGCGATAAGCGGCTCCAGGCAGGCCATGGTGCCACCGATATTAACGGCAAAGGTCGCCATGACGCTGGCCGCATCAAAGCCTGCGGCTACCTCGGGCACGTAGGTGCCCACATTGAGAAAGGCGAGGCTGATTTTGCCATGTTCGGCGATGATTTTGGCGATGGTCGCTTGGACGGCGGCGGTGTCGGTCACATCGCAGACATGGGCAAACAGCGCATCAGGACGCTCCCGGGCGACCTCGTCCAGGACATCGCCACGGCGCGCCAGTAAGGCGACCCGCCACCCGCGCCGCGCCAGTTCCAGCGCCACCGCCTTGCCAATGCCCGAACTCGCGCCCGTCACCAGAGCCATGCCATCCAGGTGCGAGGCGCGATACATGGGCAGATCTCCGGTGTTGGTGCAAGCGATATGAGGCGGGCGCGGCGACAATCAAGGCTTTGGTGACCACAGGTTGACACGCACGCCTGCTTGCTTCAAGCCCAGCCTCCTACTGCTTTGGCAGTCCGAAACCAAGGAACTATCCCCATGCGCGCTGAAGCGCTTCAACTTGTCGAAGAGATCAAGCAGTCGGTCGGGCTGCTAAGGAGGCATCTTTGACGTCGATACTGCAACCCGCCGCCTTGATGAACTGAACGCCAAGGCCGAAGATCCCAGGCTCTGGAACGATACCGACGCCGCGCAAAAACTGATGCGCGAGCGCACCGAGCTGGAAGACCGGCTGGGGGCGCTGTCGCGTTTCGAGCGTGATCTTGATGATGCCGTGACCCTCGTCGAACTTGGCGAGGCCGAAGATGACGAGGCCACCGTCAAGGAGGGCATCGGCCAGTTGAAGGCCATGGTGCAGGAGGCCTCGCGCCGCCAGATCGAGGCGCTGCTGTCGGGCGAAGCTGACGCCAATGACACCTATATCGAGGTGCATTCGGGGGCCGGTGGCACCGAAAGCCAGGATTGGGCGCGGATGCTGCTGCGCATGTATGCCCGCTGGGCGGAAAAGCGCAAATTCAAGGTCGATGTGATCGAGGAGACGCCCGGCGAGGAAGCCGGCCTCAAATCCGCGACCTTGCTGATCAAGGGCCACAATGCCCATGGCCTCGCCAAAACCGAATCAGGCGTGCACCGGCTGGTGCGGATTTCACCGTTTGATTCCAACGCCCGCCGCCACACGTCCTTTGCCTCGGTCTGGGTCTATCCGGTTGTGGATGACAAGATCGACATTGACGTCAATGAAAGCGATTGCCGGATCGACACCTATCGTTCGTCCGGTGCCGGTGGCCAGCACGTCAACACCACCGATTCAGCGGTGCGCATCACCCACATCCCGTCCGGCATTGTCGTGGCCTGCCAGGGCGAGCGCTCGCAGCACAAGAACCGCGCGACCGCCTGGAACATGCTGCGCGCCCGACTCTATGAGCAGGAACTCGAAAAGCGCGAGGCCCGTGCCAATGTCGAGGCGGCCAGCAAGACCGAGATCGGCTGGGGCCACCAGATCCGCAGCTACGTGCTGCAACCCTACCAGTTGGTGAAGGATTTGCGCTCGGGCCACACCTCCGGCACGCCGGACGCGGTGCTTGATGGCGATCTTGATGATTTTATCGAAACCTCGCTGGCCCACCGCATCAACGGCGGCTCGACCTCGGTTGTTGACGATATTGAGTGAGGACACCCAACCAAACGCGCTACACGCACCCGAGACGGTTGACCCCCGCCCCATCTGGCTTTACCAGAGGGCACGCCTGAAGCAGGCGAGCGCGTAGCTCAATCGGTAGAGCACCTGACTTTTAATCAGGGGGTCATGGGTTCGAGTCCCATCGCGCTCACCAGGGTGTGTCCTAAGTTCCGTAAGGGCCGCCACCTCGTCGCCCGCCTCAATGCGCGCGATCTGCAAATGCCAATTTCACGCCAAGCATCACGAAGGCCCCCGCAAAACTGCGCCGCATCCAGGTGAGAATGCGCGGGCGCGAAACAATATGATCACGCACCGAGGCGGCAAACAAGCCGTAGCCGACAAACACGATCAACGTCATCAGCATGAAC
>DAICZI010000199.1 GCA_027311205.1 Beijerinckiaceae bacterium
GTGTCCAGGTATCGCCTGCCAGCACCGTGCGGATGGCGTGGCGCATCGTGTCCATGTCGGTGGTTTTGGGGATGAAACCGGACGCGCCGAAATCAATGCAGCGCCGCATGATGTCGCGGTCTGTATTGGCGGAAACGACCACAACAGGCACGCCAGGAAATTCAGCGCGCAAATATAACAGCCCGGAAAAGCCGCGCACGCCGGGCATCGCCAGATCAAGCATGACTAGATCGACACTAGGATTGGCACCCAGTGATTTACGCACTTCGTCAAGGTCGGCGCATTCAATGATGTCGCTTCCCGAAACGGCACCGCGCACAGCCTGATGCAAGGCCCCACGCACAAGAGGATGATCATCAGCAATGATGATGCGGGATGACGCTGTTTCCAATGGACAACTCGAAGCTAGCAAAACACGGAGCGTGCCTGCGAACGCTTATGCAGGTTTATTGGTGAATGATCAAGGTTTCCGACAGACGGATCGTTGCAAAACAACTGCGAGGCCATTTCCGGACTTTGGGCGGATCGTGATCTTTCAGCCGATGGCGCAGCGACATGCCCTGCTCCACCGCGCGCCGCCAGCGCCACACGCAAACGACGCTTAATTGGCGCGACCAAGACTTTCAGGACTGTCGAGCGAGAAGGCCGGGATTTCGACTTCGAACACTTCGCCCTCGCCATCGACCATCTGGTAGGTACCCCGCATCATGCCGGACGGCGATTTAAGGGGGCAGCCGGACGTGTAGCGGAACGACTGGCCCGGATCGAGCATGGGTTGCTCGCCAACAACTCCAGGGCCGCGCACTTCCTCGGTCAGGCCCCGCGCGTCGGTGATGATCCAGTGGCGGCGCAGGAGTTGCACCCGCCGCGCTCCATGATTGGCGATCTCGACAGTGTACATCCAGAAATACAGACCTGCCTGCGGGTCTGACCTTTGTGGCAAATATTCTGGCATCACAGTCACATGGACATCGCGGGTCACGGCATTATACATGGATTGCCTCTGACAATCGGGGTGCCCTGGGCCAAGGCCAGATCATCCCTATACCATGATGCTCTGGCGGGCGCGATTGTCAAAATGGTGCTGCCTGAATTATGCTTGTCGTCAGGGGCGCACCCGAGCGCGGCGGCCCGGCCAGCGCTCAGGGCAAGGTCGTCCGGGAGTCAGCGGCGATGTCGGGCAGTTTCAGCCTCTCGCGCGCACCGAGCAGCAAATCAACTGCCGCCGCACATTCCTGCGGATTATACGGGTTGAGCAGGTGTCCCGCCCAGTCGGCAATGCGAATTTCATGGGAGGGATGGAGCAAGCCCGGTGCCCGCAAATAGGTTGCGGTGATCTGGTCGAAAACCACCATCAAATTTTCCGGCGCGTAGATCAACGTGTCGCCGCTGATGTCGACATAATGGCCGAGGCGTTCGATGACGCTTTGATGCACACTTTCGTGCAGCATCTCAGCATGCCGGTCATAGCCGCTGGCCTGCGAATAATGCAGCCACGAATGCGGGACGGCGACGTTGGCGATGGCGCGGTAGGTGGTCGGCAGCAGTGTCCAGGGGAACTTCCGCATTTCATGCTGGGGGCCAAGAATGTCCCTGGTGCCGGAAAGATGCGGCCCGAGACCCGGATTGATGGGAAACCAGGGCAGATGCAGGCGGATCCGCTTCAGCATCCAATCCAGGGAAATATCATCAAGCCCAACATAGGGCTGCTGGGCGCGCGTCGCCTCGACGATCATCGAGCCGCCGACATCGGCATGGGCACCGGCAAACCACACTTGCTCGACCTTGCCGTTGAATTGCAAGAAGGGCGTGCGCCGCCATGTCGTGGCGCTATAGGCTTCGCGGTGCTCGTCAATGGCCAAAGCCTGCAAATTGACTTTCGCCACGCGATTCAATTCAACATCATGGAAGCCGTATTTGGCGGCATTGGCGCGGCTGAAGGCCACCAGCGGGATGCCCAGCGCCCCGACCGTGTCAAACACCGCCAGCAGTTCAATGGCAAATTCATCGGGGGGCCAGACGTATTGGGCGAGGGCGAGCCTGTCTCCCGAATAACGATCCGCCGGTTTTTGGCGGTAGAACGCCCAGGTTCTGGCTTCCAGTTCCGGGGTGCATTGTTCCGGCCGCAAGAGACCGACCGCTGAAATATAGCCCGCAAGCGAGCGGGCGGCAAACGCCCCGCGCGAAAAACCGAAAATGCAAATTTTGTCACCGGGGACGTAATTTTCCGATAAAAACCGGTAGCCCTCGCGGATCTTGCTGCCGATGCCCTCGCCAAACGCCCCGCTCTGCAACTCGCGATTGATGGCGGCGGTGGTCGAACCCAGGCCCGGTTGGTAATAGACCAGGCATTCCTCGCCATTGTCGGCGAATCGGCGGGGTTTCCACAAGTGCCCGGCCATGCCAGGCGCGCCCACAGGGTTCGTTCCGCTGCCAGCCTGGCTCAGGGCGCGATCCAGCAGGGTTCGTATCCGGGCTATATTGGTGTCTTTGTCGCTGGTGTTGGTATTATCCCAAGTTCCATCCAGCAGAAGAACAAGCTGCTTCATCCAGCCCCCCGGCTCCGGCCACCACCATCACGCCAAAGCGGCAAGGTCGGGTGTCCAAGGTGTTTTTGTCTTTGGTACAGCCACCCCGGCTCGAACGGGGGACCTCTAGATCCACAATCTAGCGCTCTAACCAACTGAGCTATGGCTGCAACGGCGCGGAACCTATGAGCAAAGCCCAGGGAAAGCAAGAGCCCATTTTCGGGGCTCTCGCGCAAATTCAAGGCCGCGGGCCCAAAAAGGGCAGCGCGGCCTCATGTTTATCAGGCTTTGAACAGGCCGGTGCCCGACTGGCGCACCATCTGCAGCCAGGCGTCACCGAAGCTCTGCCAGGCCTTGACGTTCGACTGGGTGAATTCCTGCGCAAGCTTGACAGCCTCCGCCGGATTTTTCGTCGCGACCAGCGCCGTAGCCAATTGCACCTGCGCCTTGCCCTGGTTGAGGCAAAGGTCAATCATGCGCGAATTGAGCGACTGAAAGCCCGTGACGGCCTGACGCATCCCGGCATCGACCGAAGCGTTGAAGCTTTCAGCCTTGCCGCGCACCGTTGCATAGTTCTCCTGCGACAGCTTCAGGCTTTGCGCCGCCAGGGCCCGCACTGATTCGGGAACTGCGGCCACCAGCGAAAGCTCCGGCTTGGCTGCAGATTTGGCCGGTGCGCTTGCAACCGGGGCAGCCTTGGCTGCCACCGGCCTTGGAGCGGCGGCTTTGGGAGCCTCAACTTTGGGAGCGGCGGCTTTGGGAGCCTCAGCTTTGGCTGCTTCGACTTTAGGCGCAGCAGCCATTGGCGTGGCAGCCTTCAATGTCAAGGACGCCTGCCCGGATGCGGCAACAGCGGCTTTTTTGGCCACCTGGACGCGAGGTTCGGGTGCTGCCGGCACGGGCTCCCGCACCGGCACCTTCACCACCGCCGGAGCCGAGGTCGCCGAAGCCTTGGCTTTGCCGACCCGCTTGGATGAATTACTCACCATCACAATCATCTCCTGTCGATTGCTTGAAGATTACTTGTGAAGCTTACTTGGGCTTCATCGACTTCTGGACGGCTTCGCCAAGTTCCTTGGCTTGCGTCTGGATGGCGGCCATCTGATTCTTGGCGAATTCGCTTTGCAGAGCCAGCACTTCGGTGAAATCCTTGGCTTTCACCAGCTTCTGGGCGAGGTCGAAGGCCGCGGTAACATTGTCCTGAGCGTAGCTCATGGCCTTTTCGGTGACGGTCTTGGCATTGGCGTGCAGCGAGCTGGTGGTGCCTTCAGCCTGGCCAGCAGCCTTCTGAGCGGCGCCCATGAAACCTTCGAAAGCCTTGCGGGCCTGATCGACGCTCTTTTCTGCAAAATCGCGCATTTCGCCGGGGACCTGATAGGGTGCATTGCTCATGTTCAAACTCCTTCATTGTGGCTCCACCCTGCCACAAGTGCCAGGAGCCGGTCAGGCACATGCCTACGCCCGAAATGGGCATAGACATCACATAGCGCGACATATGTTGCATTGCAACATAATTGTGCATCGCAACATTCTACCTTCGGCGAATTTTGGTGCTATATTTGGTACGGCATGCGGCTAGGGTTCATGAAATCAGGACTTCAGCCATGGACAGACATGGGGTTTTGCCGCTAGCCTGTCGCGACGTTCGCGGTGGACGAGTCTGGCGCGGTGGAGGAGTTTGGCACGTGCGCCTTGCAACCAGGGCGCAACGGGCCGGAGCCGTCCACGGGAAACGATCATGGCAAAGGACGTGTGATGAGCGCAGAGGGCGGAGTGGTGCTTGAAGCTGACCGACCTGGCGACGTGCGTGATCCCGATTTTTCGCCTGAGGCGCGTGACGGATTGCTGCGCGATGACGCGCCGGGGATCGCCCAGACCAGAGGCGACCCGATTGTGGTGCTGCGCGCCGGGCCGACGCGCGTGGTGTTTGCC
>DAICZI010000019.1 GCA_027311205.1 Beijerinckiaceae bacterium
CGATATAGGGCAGCGAACTGCCGATCAACCGCCGCATGGTAATCACTGCCGGGATATGAGCCGGCCATTGCTGGGCCAGCGCCCAGGTATCCGTGCCGCGCGCCGGGCTCAGGATAATGCCCGCAACACTATGCTCGCGCATGGCGCGCAGGACATGCAATTGGCGTTCCGGATCTTCGTTGGTGTTGGCCAAAATCGGCGTAAAGCCACGCTGGTAAAGCGCCGCCTCGATACCGGCTGTCAGTTCGGCAAAAAACGGGTTGGTGAGGTCGCCCATAATCATGCCAACGAAATCCGACGAGGCCGAGCGCAGGCTGGCGGCCCCGCGATGATAAACGTAGCCCAGCGCCTGCATCGCTTCATTGACCCGGACTTTGGTGTCCTCCGCCACAAGGGAACTGGCCGACAAGACAAGCGACACCGTCGACTTGGACACCCCCGCGCGGCGGGCAACATCCACAATCGTAACGCGACCCGTGCGGCCGCCGACGCTGTCTCTTAGGCCTTCGGCCATGTCATCATCCATTGCATTTGGCTCGTTCCAAATAACTTATTTTTACTCATTAAGTCCGAAGATGCGCAGAGTTTATCGCCCTAAACGGGCATCAACCATCTTGCGTTTTGGAACGTGACGATATATATTTATCCCAATGCCGCCTTGGCGTCAACTGTCATTTTCAGAGGAAATGCGCGTGCCCCTAGCCGTCCCTCAATCAGTGCTTGATGGACTGACTGACGTCGCTATGCCCAAGCGCCACCCCAGCCGCGCCCCCTCGCGTTTTGTGGATGTGGCAGGTTCCCGTCTGCCCCATTATGTCTGCGAGGCACTGGTGCTTGGCAGCGGTGCGGCGGGCTGGCGCGCCGCTGTTGAGATGCAACGCAGAGGTGTTGACGTTATGGTCGCCACCCAGAATCTCTATGGCGGGACGTCGGCCTGTTCGGGTTCCGACAAGCAGACGTTGCACACCGCCTCGGGGAGTGGTCATGGCGATGATTTCTATGCGCTGGCGGAAGCTTTGGGCGCAGGCGGCGCAATGGATCATGACACCGCCTATGTTGAGGCGGTCGGTTCCCTGCGGGCGCTCTCCTCATTGCACTATCTTGGCTTGCCACTGCCGGTCGATGGCTTTGGCGCGCCGCTGCGCTACCAGACCGATCATGATGAAGCGGGCCGTGCCACCAGTTGCGGGCCGCGCACATCGCGCTTGATGGTGAAAGTTCTGGCTGAGGAATCAGCGCGTCTTGGCGTTACTGTGATCAACCGTTGCACGGCGGCAAAAATCCTGGTGGCGGAAGGGCGCGTTTCTGGCCTGATTGCCTTTCATGCCGCCGCGCGCGCCCCGGACAACCCGATGGGTCTGGTGGTGTTCACCATGGGCGCGCTGGTGCTGGCGGCTGGCGGACCGGGCGAGCTTTATCGCGACAGCGTCTACCCAAAGCATTGCTTTGGTGCCTTGGGCCTGGCGCTCGAAGCCGGGATCGAGGCGGTCAATCTCACCGAAAGCCAGTTTGGCATCGGCACGCCGCGCGATGGGTTTCCATGGAACCTTTCAGGCACTTATGCACAGTCCCTGCCCTATATTTATTCTGTTGATCCCGAAGGCGTCGAACGCAATTTCCTTGGGAACTATTACCGCACCACGCAGGAACTCGTCTCCAACGTGTTTCGCAAGGGTTATCAATGGCCCTTCCATGCCTCGCGCATGCTCGATTTTGGTTCGAGCCTGGTCGATCTGGCGATATTCCGCGAGACGCAAGGCGGGCGCAAAGTCTTCATGGATTTCAACCGCAATCCTGAGCCTGTGCCGGGCGATGCCGCTTTCTCGCTGGAGCGGCTTGATGGTGACGTGCGTGCCTATCTGGAAAACAATGACGCGCTGTTAGCGACGCCCATCGCGCGCCTGGCGCGCATGAACCCCCTGGCGATTGAACTTTATCGCCGTTACAAGAAAGACATCACCCGCACGCCGCTGGAATTTGCGGTCAACAACCAGCACATGAACGGCGGTATTTCCGTCGACACCTGGGGCCGCTCCAGCCTGCCCGGCTGCTATGCGATTGGCGAGGCGGCAGGTACGCATGGGGTTACGCGACCTGGCGGTGCGGCGCTGAATGCCGGCCAGGTCATGGGCCAGCGTTGTGCCGAGCATTTTGCCGCCACACGGCCGCAGCCACGCGACGATCTGCTGACGCAACGCATGCTTGAACCGGAGGTTGCTGCCCTACTGAATCTTGTGCAGGCCAACGGCGGGCGCGATGTGATGGCAGTTGCGCGCGAAGTGCAGGCGCGCATGAGCGATCATGCCGGGTTCATATGTTCGCCAGCAGACGTGAGCGCGGCGCGTGGCGAAGCGCGGGCCTTGAATACCGATCTTGGCCGGCGCGGCCTGCGGGCCACGCGCCCAGACGAAATGGTGCGCTGCGTTCAATGGCGGCACATGGCGCTGGTCTCCGAAGCGGTGCTGACAGCGCTGGACTGCTATGTGACGCAGGGCGGTGGCAGTCGCGGCGCGCGCGCTATTTGCTGTTCCCAGGGAACCGCCGTTCCCGAGACCAGATACGGCCCTTTGGAAGCCTTCCGGTTTCGTGCCGAGCGCAACCAGGATCGACGTGTAAAAATCATCGTCAGGTGCGAGCCCAAGGGGTTTGTTTGCGAGACAAGGCCGCTGCGCCCGTTCGATGCGACCAGGACGGCCTATTTCGAGCGCGACTGGGGACGGTTTTTATCAGGCGCGCTTTATGATTGAGGGGGGCATCCTCGTCACCGGGCCCATCGTTGCTTCACAACGAAGATCCGCGCCAACGCCAGCCGACACAGCGCGGTGCCTTACGGGCACGCGGCCAAGATCGAGGCACAGCTTAAACAGGAGTGGCCGATCTGGTGGCCAAAGCCGAGGCGGCGGCTATGGCGGAGATTTCCGACGACGTGTCGATCCCCGAAGAACCGGCGCGGTGCGAGGAGCGCTTGAGTCAAATTGCGCAAGCGCGGGCCAAGGAGCATCGCGCCACCTTGTTGCATGGAGACGGTGCAAGGCGTGTTTGAATGTTTGGGCGGCTTCGATCATGTCATTCGAGAGAATTTGTCATGGCGGGTGCCTTCGGCATGAACCAGCCGGTCCACGGTGCCCCATGGTCCGGCAATACGGGACTCATACATCCCGGGAATCTTGGCAGCGTTGACCGCGCAGGACCGAACGCTCCACAGCAAGCGGCTTTTGGTCGCCCGAGGCGATGGCGTGTGCCGACGCTTGATGGCAAACCCCGGCCTAAGCCGAAGCTCACCTGAATCGTTGCAACAAAGTCGCATTCATCAACCTGTTCGCGATGGGCTGAAGGTTGCCCCTGCACCCAGATTTTGCTTGGCAAGTTTGCATCTCGCGCGCATGAATGCGCCCATGCCCTGAGCTGGCCTCTGCAGAATGGCCCTTGACATGCATGTTATCTATGATCCGCTGTTGGTTGTGCTGTCGCTGTTGATTGCCGCGCAGGGCGGCTATGTCGGATTCCGGCTGGCGGCCCAGGTGACGGGTGATGGCTCGGGCCATGATCGACTCTTGCTGGTCGGTGCCGCAGCCTCACTGGCGACGGGTATCTGGTCGATGCATTTCATCGGCATGCTGGCATTGCGCTTTGCTGTGCCGTTGCATTTTGCCGCATTGCCGACGCTGCTTTCGCTGCTGATCTGCGCCCTGGTTGTTGGCCCGGCGATCTATGCCATTCACGCGCCCTTGCCGCGTCAGATGCGGGTGATCGCGGGCGGCACGCTGATGGGGCTCGGCATTGCCGCAATGCATTATGTTGGCATGGACGGTCTCAATGCCGGGGTCATGATGTCCAATCGCCCGGCCTTTGTCGGTGCCAGCCTGTTGATCGGCATTGCTGGTTCTACATTCGCGGTGTGGGTCATTCAGCAGGGCAGTAACCGGCCGCCACTATGGGCCGGCGCGCTGATTTTCGCGCTCTCGGTGGCGGGGATGCATTATGTCGCCGTGGCGGGCATGGTTATGGCACCGCAACGCATGGCGACGCCATTGCCGCCGACGGCCTTGAGCGCCAACGTGCTGGCGATGCTGGTTGCGCTGGCGGCCTTCGGGATTTCAGCGGCCTTTTTGCTCTCATTGGTACCGCGCAAGAGCGTGGCAAGCGGTGAACCGGCCGTCAGTTCGCCCATTGCGCCCAGCCTCGAAACGTTGCCGGTCGAACAAAAGGGCCGCAAATTCGCCCTGGCGCTGCATGATGTGCAGGTCATCCGTGCCAACGCGCATTACACTTATGTCAGCGACGCCGGTAACGAGTATTTTTGTCCTTTGCCGATCAGCCAGATCGAGGCTGGCATTGACCATAGCCGTTTCATTCGTGTGCATCGCTCCTACATCGTCAATGTTGCGCATATTGTGACATTGCGACGCGCGGGTGATGCTGGCGTGATCGAAATGCGAAGTATGTTGCATCGCAAAATTCCGGTGGCGCGCGCTCGTGTCGCACCCGTCAAACAGCGCCTGGCCAAGCCTCAGACGGCGAGCCCGACACCAAATGCGTCAACAGTACTGACGCAGTTCGTGCCAAAATAGCGCTCTTGGTGCAGGCGCGGCCCGCTTCCTCACGCACAACTTGCTTGTGCACTGCACTATGATGATCATGCCTTCAAAGACCAATAATCTGGTGAGGAGACGCGAAGATGATCCCCGGCGCATTTGAATATCATCGCCCGAAAACGCTCGTTGATGCGGTAACCATGCTCGCCTCATTGGGCGAGGACGCTCGCCCGCTGGCCGGTGGCCACAGCCTGATTCCGCTCATGAAGCAGCGGCTTTCGGCGCCGTCGCATCTGATTGATCTTGCAGGCATCGGCGATCTTCGCACGATCAGCGAGGAGAATGGCGCGCTGGTGCTGGGTGCTATGGTGACGCAGCGCGCGCTGCTCGCCTCGGCGCTGGTCCAGGTCAAGGCACCCCTGCTTATCGAGGCGGCGCAGCAAATTGCTGATCCGCAGATCAGGGCGCTCGGCACGCTGGGCGGCAATGTGGCCAATGGCGATCCCGGCAATGACATGCCCGCCGTGATGATGTGCCTCGATGCCAGTTACGTGGCGCAGGGGCCAAAAGGCATGCGGCATATCAAGGCGCGCGACTTTTACCACGGGGCCTATGACACGGCGCTGGCGGCTGGCGAGATTTTGACGGCCATTCATGTGCCGATCGTCGCCGGGCAAGGCACCGCCTACGAGAAACTGAAACGAAAGATTGGTGATTATGCGGTTGCCGCGGCCGCCGTGGTGCTGACCATGGCCAATGGCAAGGTGGCCACCTGTTCGATTGGCCTGACCAATGTTGCGCCAACCCCGCTATGGGCGAAAGATGCGGCAGCCATGCTGGTCGGCACGACGCTGGACGCAGGCTCGGTGAAAAAGGCGGTGGCGGCAGCCGAAGCCATTACCGATCCGGCTTCCGACGGGCGCGGCCCACCTGACTACCGGCGCAAGATGGCGGGCATCATGCTGACCCGAGCCCTTGCCCGCGCCGCGAGCCGAGCAGCTTAAACACTTTTTCTGGAGACAGAAGCAATGGCCAAGATAAATGTAACAATGACCGTGAATGGCGAGGAAGTCAGCGGCCTTGCCGAGCCTCGCACCCTGCTGGTACATTTCATTCGCGAGACGCTGAACCTGACTGGAACCCATATTGGCTGCGAAACCAGCCATTGCGGGGCCTGCACCATTGATCTTGATGGTGTCTCGGTGAAATCCTGCACGAGATTTGCCGTGCAGGCCGAAGGGTCACATATCCGAACCATCGAGGGCATAGCCCATGCTGATGGCACATTGCATCAGTTGCAGGAGAGTTTCCGACAGATGCATGGCCTGCAATGCGGCTATTGCACGCCGGGCATGATTCTGCGCGCCTGGCGGCTGCTACAGGAAAACCCGCGCCCCAGCGAAGATGAAATACGCCATGGCATTTCAGGCAATCTTTGCCGCTGCACCGGCTATCAGAACATCGTCAAATCCATCCAGCATGCGGCGGCGGCATTGAACGGCGAGACTTTCGCGGAGGCGGCACAATGAACGACATGACCCCGACTAGAGAAGCCCGCGAAGCCAAACTTGAAGGTATGGGCTGCAAACGCAAACGCGTCGAGGATGTGCGCTTCACGCAGGGACGCGGCAATTATGTTGATGATATCAAACTGCCAGCCATGCTCTATGGCGACATGGTGCGCTCGTCTTACGCCCATGCGCGGGTGAAAAGAATCGACACGTCCAAGGCCGAGAAAGTGCCGGGTGTCGTGGCGGTCATCACCGCCGAGACCCTGAAAACCGTCAACCTTGCCTGGATGCCGACGCTGGCGGGCGATGTGCAGATGGTGCTGGCCGATGGCAAGGTGCTGTTTCAAAATCAGGAAGTTGCCTTCGTGGTGGCCACCAGCCTGCAAGCTGCGGCCGATGGCGTCGAACTGGTCGAAGTTGACTATGAGGAACTGCCCGTCATTGTCGATCCGTTCAAGTCCATGGCGGCCGATGCCCCGGTCTTGCGCGAGGATCTGGCTGGCAAAACCGAGGGTGCGCATGGCAAGCGCGACCATCACAATCATATCTTCAAATGGCAGGTGGGCGACAAGCCGCTGACCGATGAGGCTTTCAACCGCGCGGATGTGAAAATCGACGAGCTGATTTCCTACCATCGCACCCACCCTTCCCCGCTTGAAACCTGCCAGTGCGTCGCCTCTTTTGACAAGATCAAGGGCGAATTGACGTTATGGGGCACGTTTCAGGCACCGCACGTCATCCGCACGGTTGTCTCATTGATTTCCAAACTGCCCGAGCACAAGATTCATGTGATCGCGCCGGATGTCGGTGGCGGCTTTGGCAACAAGGTCGGGGCGTATTCCGGCTATGTTTGCGCGGTGGTGGCCTCCATTGTTACCGGGCGTCCGGTGAAATGGGTCGAGGACCGGATGGAGAACCTCTCCACCACGTCTTTCGCCCGCGATTATCACATGCGCACCGAAATTGCCGCAACCAAGGATGGCAAGGTCACCGGCCTCAGGGTGCATATTCTCGCAGATCACGGCGCGTTCGATGCCTGCGCCGATCCCTCGAAATGGCCGGCCGGATTCTCCAACATCATCACCGGTTCGTATGATTTCCCTGTGGCGCACCTTTGCGTCGATGGCGTTTATACCAACAAGGCGCCAGGCGGCGTTGCCTATCGCTGCTCGTTCCGGGTGACCGAGGCCGCTTATGCCATTGAGCGCGGCATGGATATTCTGGCGCAAAAACTTGGCATGGACCCCGCTGAGCTGCGGCTGAAAAACTTCATCAAGCGCGAGCAATTCCCCTATCAATCGGCCCTGGGGTGGGAATATGACAGCGGCGATTATCATACGGCGTTGAACAAGGCCCTGGTGGCAGTGGATTACGCTGGCCTGCGCGCCGAGCAGAAGGCCAAGCGCGAGGCCTTCAAACGCGGCGAGACCCGCGAAATCATGGGCCTCGGCATTTGCTTTTTCACCGAAATCGTCGGGGCTGGCCCCTCTAAAAACTGCGATATTCTGGGCCTCGCGATGTTTGATTCCTGCGAAATCAGGATCCATCCGACTGGCAGCGCCATCGCCCGCGTCGGCACGAAAAGCACAGGCCAGGGCCATGAGACCACCTGGGCACAGATTATCGCCAGCGAGATCGGCATTGCTGCCAGCGAGATCATGGTCGAGGAAGGCAATACCGATACCGCGCCCTATGGTCTTGGCACCTATGGCTCGCGCTCGACTCCGGTAGCCGGTGCGGCTATTGCCATGGCATCGCGCAAGATCAAGGCCAAAGCGCAGATGATTGCCGCCTGGCTGCTGGAAGTGCATGAAGATGATCTCGTCTTCGATATTGACCGCTTTCAGGTGAAAGGCGTGCCGGAGCGCTACAAGACCATGACCGACATTGCCTGGGTGGCCTATCATTCGCCGCCGCCGGGCATGGAGCCAGGGCTGGAAGCGGTAAGCTACTATGATCCACCGAATATGACCTATCCGTTTGGAGCCTATATTTGCGTGATGGATATTGATGTCGATACCGGTGTCGCCAAAACCCGGCGCTTCTATGCACTGGATGATTGCGGCACCCGCATCAACCCGATGATCATCGAGGGCCAGGTGCATGGCGGACTGACCGAGGCCTTTGCGATCAGCATGGGTCAGGAAATCCGCTATGACGAGATGGGCAATGTGATGGGCGCATCGTTCATGGATTTCTTCCTGCCAACGGCGGTGGAAACGCCGCATTGGGAAACTGACCACACCGTCACGCCCTCGCCGCATCACCCGATCGGGGCCAAGGGCGTTGGCGAAAGCCCGAACGTGGGCGGTGTTCCGGCGTTTTCCAATGCCGTCAATGATGCCTTTTCCTTCCTCGGTTCGACCCATATCCAGATGCCGCATGATGCCTGGCGGCTGTGGAAAGTCGCTGAAAAGCTGGGCGTGACAGGGTAGAGCCAGGGCTTGCGGAGCGTCGCCGATGCTAACGCGCGAGACTATAGCCGGAAAGCTGGCCGGGGTCGGCTATATTGCCGATCCTGACCTTGCCGCCGTGCTGTGGCTGATGGATTATTTAGGCCGCCCGCTGTTGCTGGAAGGCGAGGCGGGCGTTGGCAAGACGGAAGTCGCCAAGGCGCTCGCAGCGTTGCACGGTTGCGAACTCATTCGCCTGCAGTGCTATGAGGGCCTTGATCAAAACGCCGCGCTCTATGAGTGGAACTACCAGAAGCAATTGCTGGCCATCAGACTGCTGGAGGGCACCAGCGCCGCGGAATCACTGGAAGCGCATGTGTTTTCCGCCGCGTATCTGCTGGAGCGCCCACTGCTGCGCGCCATCCGCAGCGCCAGACCCGTGGTGCTGCTGATTGACGAAATCGACCGCGCCGACGAGGAGTTCGAGGCTTTTCTGCTGGAATTGCTGTCAGATTTCCAGGTGACAATCCCGGAGCTTGGCACGCTGACCGCCTTGAGCATGCCGCGCATTGTGCTGACGTCCAACGGCACGCGCGATATTTCGGATGCGCTGCGGCGACGCTGTCTTTATCATTACCTGGAATTTCCCGATATCAGCCGCGAAACCCGCATCCTTTTGACGAAATTGCCGCAGATCAGCGCGCAACTTGCGGGGCAGGTGGCGGAAATTCTTGCCAGCTTGCGCAAGGAGGATTTGACCAAACGCCCCGGTGTCGCCGAAACGCTGGATTGGGCAACAAGCCTCATCGGCCTCAAGGTCGAAGATCTCGGTGCCAGCCCGGAGGCAGCCTATGCCTGCCTCGCCGCGCTGCTGAAAACCAAAGATGATCGCGCCAACATCAGCTTGGACGTCATCACGCGCCTGACGGGCAAGCTGGAGGCCGTGTGATGGGCACAGCGGCTGCAGTGGCCGAAGGCGGCCTGATCAAACTCGGCGGTTTCATGGCGCTGTTGCGGGATCATGATTTCCGCATTGGCCTGAAAGAGACGCAGGATGCCGCCCTGCTGCTGGCCTCGCCAGCCAGTGCCTCGCCGCGCTTGCTGCGGACTGCGCTGAAACCGCTCTGTTGTGCCAACCATGATGACTGGATGAAGTTCGACCGGCTGTTTGATGCGCACTTCCTGGCGCGGGGAATGCGGAGCTCCAGCCAGCTCACGGGTAACCCGCCGCAAAGCCAGCAGCCGCCTCGACGGCTTGGCGATGCTTCAGGCGGGCAGGACAAGAGCCCGGCGGATCAGGCCGCTGCCGATGCGCCCGGCGATGCCAACCCGGCTGACAACCGCGCGCAGCAACACGCCGCCACACCCACACAAGCGCTGATGAGCCGCGATTTGCGCCATATTGTCGATCCAGCCGAGATCGAGAAGGCGCAGGCTTTGGCGCAAAGGCTCGCCCGACTGATGCGCGCGCGTTTGACGCGGCGGACGCGAGCGGCCCGGCGCGGCGCAAGGCTGGATTTGCGGCGCACCCTGCATCGCAGCATCGCTTCTGGCGGCGAGCCGCTGCATCAGGTGTGGCGCAAGAAGAAGCCGAAGCCGCTCCGCCTGGTGATGCTGATGGATGCTTCCGGCTCGATGGCGCTTTATACGCCATGGTTTGCCCGCTTCATGCACGGCGCCATCAATGCCTTCCGCCAAGCGGAAGCGTTCGTATTCCACACACGGCTCGCCGATATCGGCAGTGTGCTGGCCGACCGCAACATGCCACGCGCCTTGGACCGGCTTGGGCTGGTGGCACAGGGCATGGGCGGAGGCACGCGCATTGCTGGGTGCCTCGCAGATTTCAACCGTTATCACGCGCGCCGGGCGCTACGCGGGCGGGCACTGGTGATGATTTTTTCCGATGGTTTTGATACCGGCGCGCCCGGCGCGCTGGCTCATGAGATGGCACGGTTACGCCAGCGCTGCCGCCGCATCCTGTGGCTTAACCCGCTGATCGGCTGGAAGGATTATGCGCCCGAAGCGCGCGGCATGCGCGAAGCCTTGCCTTATGTTGATCATTTCGCGGCGGCCCATTCGCTCGAAAGCCTTGCCGCGCTCGAACCCTGGCTGACCCAACAATGACCAATCCTCCCATCCCGCTCGCCTTCGACGCGCATTTGCAGCGGTTGCGGCTTGCGGGCAGCCCCTATGTCCTGGCTACCGTGGTACGCACTGTGGCGGTGACAGCGGCCAAGGCCGGGGCCAAGGCGATCATCGAGGCCGACGGCAGGATGGCGGGGGGCTGGATTGGCGGCTGTTGCGCGCGCGGCGCCGTGCTCCGCGCCGCCCGGCAGGCGCTGGCCGATGGCAAGCCGAGACTGATATCGATCCAGCCTGAGGACGTGCTCAGGGACTTGGGCGTTGCAGGCGGCGAAGCGCGGGAGGGCGTGACCTATGCCGTCAACATGTGCCCCAGCCAGGGCACCATGGATATTTTCATCGAGCCGAACCTGCCGCGCCCCGAACTGGTGATCATGGGCGCAGCACCGGTGGCGGTGGCGCTGGCGGCGCTGGCGACATCTTTCGCGTTTGCGGTGATGGTCGCGGCACCGGGGGCCGAGCGTGGGATGTTTCGGGAAGACGCTGCCTTCAGCGAGCGCTATACGCTGAACCCCTCCAATGCTGAGCGTTATATTGTCGTGGCCACACAAGGGGCGGGCGATCTGGCGGCGCTGAGCGCGGCGTTGGAACATCCGGCGCAAGGTGTTGCCTTTGTCGGCTCAAAGCGCAAAGCGGCCAGTTTGCGGGCGCAATTGGCGGGCAAGATCAGCGCCGAGCGCCTCGACGCCCTCAAGGCCCCGGCAGGCCTCGATATTGGCGCGATAACCCCCGAAGAAATCGCCCTTTCGATTTTGGCCGAACTCATAGCCTGGCGACGCCAGCCACAGCGCGCGGGCCTGTAGCGGGGTGATGGCGGGCGGGCCAGCGATGGGCGTGCAACCGCCGGAGTTGATACCAATGTTCGTTGATCAGCTCCCCTATGCCAGGTCTCTCAAGCTGATCGCCATGATACGTCAGGGTGCGTTTGTCCGCTTGTTCGAGGCCTCACTGCATTGATCGACGATATTCCCGCAGGAAGTGAAGACGCGGTTTGAGGCGCACCGTCTGAAATTGTGTCCTTGCCCTAGTCCCGACCTTCTGGCAC
>DAICZI010000001.1:0-7103 GCA_027311205.1 Beijerinckiaceae bacterium
GTGCCGCTCTATGCCAGCCTTTTGAAAGTCACCGGGGGCAAGGAGCGTCTACGCCACTATGCTGCCATGCTGGGCATCGACTTGAAACCCGGTCGCGTGAATCGACTGCATCAGGCCAAAAACCGGATCTATGGTGCGATGATGCTACAAGGTGCCGCGCAACTGCGCCCGGGCGTCGCTGAATTGATCGGGCAGGCCAAGGCGAGCAGCCGACGCTTGGCGATTGCAACCACCACCTCGCGCGTCAATGTTGAAGTGCTGATCGGCGCGACGCTGGGGCGCGCGGGCCTGGCGCTGTTTGAGGTGATCGTTGCGGGAGATGAGGTTGCAAAGAAAAAGCCCGCCCCCGACGCCTATCTCAAGGCATTGGAAGATTTGCAGCTTCCTGCCGCAAAATGCCTCGCCTTTGAGGATTCGCGCAATGGACTTAGCGCGGCGCTTGCGGCTGGCCTTGCGACGATTGTGACACCGGGGCTCTATACGGCGGCAGACGATTTTTCCGGTGCGACACGGATTCTGCCAGATCTGACCTTGTTTCGGCTGGACACCTGCCAAGCATAGATCGGCAGCCCACGGCTGACCTTATCGGGAGCAGCCATCGCACCTGCCAGCCGTTCAGACCTTGGCTCGGCCCAGTTCCTTGCCCTCGTCTGGGGGCGAGTTGCAATAGAGCTCGTAGAGGGCCCCCAGGATAAACGACACTTCGGTGCCATTGACCGTGTAGAAAATCATCTGCGAGGCGCGTCTTGTCGTGACGAGGTGATTGCGGCGCAACACCGCGAGGTGCTGCGAGAGCGCCGATTGGCTAAGGGGAATCAAATCCTCAAGTTCGCCAACCGATTTCTCACCCTTGACCAATTGGCAAAGGATCAGCAGGCGCCATTTATTGCTGATTGATTTCAGCACCAACGCCGCATGGTCGGCCTTGTCGGCCAACTGTTCCATCTGATCGGATTCTGTGAGCATTTGATTCACGGTGCACAACCTGCGAAGCCGTCTGCAGCCATTTTAGCCTCATATTTCGGAGCAACCTGCGCGCCAGGCGTCAGTGTCGGCTTCACCTCGTCCCAATTGGTTGGTTTGAGAACCACGAGCCAACCTTCGCCATAGGGGTCGGAATTGGCCAGGCTTGGCTTGTTGACCAGATCAGCATTGACCGTCACAATCGTGCCCGCCGCTGCCGATTTGGCCGGGCCAACCCACTTGCCTGATTCGACTGTTGCGCAGGACTTGCCCGCCTCAACGGCGCGACCGGCCTTTTTCGGAGTCACGGCTACCAGATTGCCCGCCAGAGCGGTGGCAATGGTGGTCATGCCGAGCCGCACGTTGCCATCACCAACTTCCTTGAACCACGTATGGTTCTCGACATCGTATAACAGATCGTCTGGCAGATTGCACCCGCGAACGATAGCCATGCCCACTCTCCCGCTTTTATGAAGCCTGTTCTAGTCGCAAATCACGCGATGAGCAACAAAACTCGCCAAGTTGTGCGGTTTGCATCTTCCCGCTTACGAAATAATAAATATGCGCCGCGACCAACCGCATCATCACCAGCCGCTGTGCGGCATCCGGATGGCCGGGCTCCAGCGTAACGAGATTGTAGTGATACACTAATTCGCGGCAGGTTTCACGGCAGGCATTGAAGCTGGGATCGCCTTTGGCACTCTGCCGGTGCAACCCAAGTAGCCGAAATCCTTCCGCCTTGCCGGAGGTCGGCTTGAGGCCTTTGGCCGCCATCCAGTGCTCCAGAACCTCTTCGCCAAGGCTCAACAGATGCCGCGCTGATTCAGCGGCGTCGGCAGCAGCAACGCCCTGCTCAATTTCGCTTTCGATTGTGCTGAGCGGCCTCATGCCAGTCCCTGTTGTTTCAGGAGTGCGAACGAATCCGACACATTTTCATGCACTCCGACCGTCCTTGGCGTCAGACCCAAGGCCAGACCGAGCAATTGTGTGAAATAGAGGATTTTCACATTGGTTTTGACACCAAACTTCTTTTCGGCCCTGATCTGGTGCATTTCAAGCCCCGTATGGCAGGTCGGGCACTCTGTTGCGATCACATTGGCCCCCGAGGCCTCAGCGGCTTTCAGGATGTTGAGCACCAGCTTGGTGGACATATCCGAATCCGACAGGGTATGCGCCCCGCCGCAGCAGGCAGTTTTCAAAGGAAAATCGACATTGTCGGCACCCGCAGCCGCCAGCAGATCGTCCATGAAATGTGGCTTCGAAGTTGATTCAGTGCCCGCACCCTTGTCTTTCTCGGGGAAGATATGGCGCGGGCGCGTGTACATGCAGCCATAATAATTGGCGACCTTCATGCCCTTCAGCGATCTCTTGACCCGTGACTTCAGGCCTTCTTCGCCAATGCCATGCTTGATCCAATCGAGCGCATGTATGGTTTCGATCTCGCCGGCCTGATAGGTCTTGTGCCCTGCCTTGGATGAAATGCGATTCACGACCTGCCGCGAGGCCTCATCATTCTTCAGGTCATACTCGGCCTTTTTCAGATTGTGATAGCAGCCGTTGCAGGGTGCCATGACAACCGAATGGCCCATCTCGTTGACCGCCTGCGACATGACGCGTGACGACAGATAGGTCTGCACTTTCGGATCGACGTTTTTCACTTCCATCGCGCCGCAGCAGTTCCAGTTCTTCACATCTTCCAGTTCTAGCCCCAGCGCCTTGCCGACTTCCTTGGTCGAGCGGTTATAGGCATGGCCGCTACCCTCCAGTGCGCAGCCAGGATAATAGGCGACCTTCTTGTATTTCTCGGCGCGATTGTCGGTCATTGCCTGTTTTTCCTATTCAGCAGCATGTTGGAAGGGCTTGGTGGCTTCCTGCCTGGCCATCTCGACCAGACTTTCGAGCCCGAGGGCTTGGCGGTGGTGGGCGTCCTGCTCGGCGACGTATTCATTGATGGCATCGCGCGCCGCGCCCCAGTTCCCGGTGCGGGGATGCACCAAGGTCGCCAGACCCATTTTCATCAGCATCGCCACCGGCAGATGCGCCATCATCCGCTTGATCATCTCGACCAGCCATGGCTGGTTCAGCGACTGTCCGGTGCGCTTGAAGAAATTGCGCAGCACCAGGCCGTCCTCGATCACTCCGGTAGCGACAACCTGTTCCGTAAATACGTCATCGAAAATGGTCGAGGGCGAGGGCTTGGTATGACCCTTCAGTTCCAGCCAGTGCGCGGTCGCCTTCATCACGCCCTCGGGCGCGACATCGCGCGGGCAGGCATAGGTGCATTTGTTGCAGGAAACGCATTGCCAGATGATGTCCTTGTCGCGCAGCAATTCTTCTTCCATGCCGAGGCGGATCAGATAGATCCAGAACCTTGGGTTGAAGTCGGGATTGATGGCATTGACCGTGCAGGAATTGGTGCATGAGCCGCATTGCCAGCAGCGGTGGATGTTTTCACCGCCCGGCAGCGCGGCGATCTCCACTTCCAGATTCTCGTTATAGTCCTTCACCACCCTGGTTTCGATGAAGGTGCTCCAGTGGCCGGAGACATCGATGCCATCCAGCACGAGCTTTTCATGCGACTTGATGTTTTCCGGGCGAATGAGGTGCTTCTCGTGAATGGGCATGGCTTGGCGTCTCTCATCCAATGAGTTTGGAATCGTCGAGGACAAAGGCCCCGCCGTCGATGGCTTTCAGGCGCGTGCGGCTGGAACCAGGCCGCACACCGTCAAGCCCCAGAATGCGTCTCGTGTGGTGCATCGGGTCTTCGGCGGTGGAAAAGTCCGCCCGCAAATAAGTGCCGCCCTGCGCCGAAATATAATTGGCATAGACCTGAGCTGTCAGCATATCGACAAAATACATCACGTCACGGAACACACCCTGACTGGTGAGAAACTGCGCCAGTTCCTCGCGCAGCATCAGGAAGGTGGGATAGCCGTCGGGCAGGGGAATGGTGATGTGGTCAACATTGTCGCCAAACCAGATTTCGCGCACCGCGCCGGTATTGGGCCTGGCGTCCCACACCCAACGGTTCATCAGTGGATAGCGTTCCGGATCAACATTATGCAGCACCTCAGCCGCCAGATCATGCACGAAGCGATGCTCCCTGTCGGCAGGAAAGCGCGCACAAAAGGCCGTCATCCGCTGGTCGGTTGTCGCGGTATTGGTGGCACCATCGAGCAATGCCACCAGACCGGCGCGGATTCTGGCGACCCCTTCAGGTGAAAGATAGCGAGCAACCCGGCGGCGCACGGTCGCCATGAAGGTGCAAAGCTCCATGAAGCCCTCAAGATTGAGGGTCGCCACCTTGCCGTCGCCGAGCGTATCCTTGAACAGCTCCGATTTGAGCTTCAAGGCTTCGACATAACGTTCGATACCACCCAAGTCCTCGCAGCCACGCGCCAGCGTCTGAAAGGCCGAGGCCAGCAGCGGCCCGCTCAAATCAAGATGCGGACGCGCAATTTCCGGTGTGCCGGATTTATCTGCTGTCAGCCAGGCAAGCTTTCCCACAGCACGCCCCTATTCTGCCGCCACGTTGACTTGCAGTGCGCCCAAAGCCGACATGGCCGCCGCATTGCCCTGGGCGATGGAATCATCAATTGTTTCGGGGCCCGTCGCCGAACCGGCCACAAACACGCCCGCGCGATTGGTCGCGCCGATCACGCCATAGGTATTTTGCCGGTCGATGAAGCCATTGGGCTCGAGTTTGACGCCAAAAACGGCGGCAAGAGTCATGTTATCAACATTCGGGTCCATGCCGATGGCATGAACGACCATATCGAAGGGAATGGTGATCGGTCGCTTGACCAGCGTATCCTCGCCCTTGACGATCAACTGACCGCCATTGGACGTTACTTCAGCGATACGCGCCTTGATATACTTCACTTTGAACTCTTCCTGACTTCGCCAGTAATATTTCTGTTCCAGAAGGCCGAAAGTGCGAATGTCCATATAATAGATATAGACATGGCAATCGGGCAATTCCTCCCGGATTTCCATCGCTATATTGGCAGATACCGTGCAGCAGATTTTCGAACACCATTCGCGCCCGATCTGCCGATCCCGTGAGCCAACGCAAAGCAGAATCGCCACCCGCTTCGGCTTGCGGCCATCGGAGGGGCAGAGCACGCCTTTTCCGGACGAGATCATCTGCTCGACCTGCGTTGTCGTCACCACGTCCGGATAGGTGCCAAAGCCCCATTCCGGTTTGTTGATCGAATCAAAATGCGTGAAGCCGGTTGTCAAAATGGCCGCACTCGCCTTCAGCGTCGAGCCATCGTTCAGCACGGCCTGGAAATGACCTGGCTCACCATCAAAGCTCTTGACGATGGTGTTGAGCCGCACGTCGGTGAGCTTGTTATTGATGACCCGCGAAACCATGCCGCCGATGGCGTCCTTGGCCCATTCGCCCGATGGCACCAGCTTGGCATAGCCTGAAAGAATAGGCGCACCACCCAGCCGATCCATTTTTTCAACCAGAATATTCGGACGCCCGACGCTGGACAGCGCATGGGCGGCAGCCAGCCCGGCAGGCCCGCCGCCAACAATCAATACTGGGTCGTTCATAAGGCTCTCCCGCATCAGGGTCTCCCGATTGCCAATGTCGTGGTCTTGGTGAGGGGGTTGAAGCCAGGCCCCGAAGTGATCATGCGGCGCGGATCATAGAGGTTCTCTTGCCGACCGAGCTTCACCTCTTCCAGATAGGCCTCGAACTCGGCCTTCTTTGCCCGCCAGTCGATGCCCATTTTCTCCATCAGCTTCTCGGTGGAGGAGGCATGCCAATGCGACTGCACGATCTTGTAGGGATGCGCGCCGCAGGCCAGGGCCGCAAACTGCACATCCGCCAGCACCGGCAAATCAACATCCTTGCCCGCCGACTTGCCGATCCACTGGCTCTTGTCGAGCGTGGTGATGCAACCGGTGTCATGACCGATCATCACATCCGAATGGGCTTCGTTCTGCGCCACCATGATCTTGCGATCAATGGCGAAAGAACGGGTGAACTCACGCTCCGAGATGATGTGGCGGAAACCAAAGCCGCAGCAGTCATACCAGGTCGAATAATCGATCACATTGGTGCCGAGGGCCTGCATGATGCCGGTGGAAACCGCAAGGCGATTGCCTTCAAGAATAGTGTCATCATAGATCGCATCCTGGGGCACCATTTTATAGACATGGCAGGCCGGGTGGATGGTTGAACGGATGTTGCTGCAGTCGATCACCTGATGCTTGACGATCTCGTGGCGCATCACATGCAACCATTCGGAATAATGCACGATTTCTTCGGGGATCAGCAGCTTTCCATCGACAAGACGGCCAAGTTTGCCCAGAATTTTCTTCACGCGCTCGCGCAGTTCCGCCGATTGCAGCAGATAGCCGCGCACTTCCTTGTAATTGCCAAACGACGTGCCGCAATGCACCAGCGGGTAATAATAACCCTCCGGCAGCCCTTCCGCCTTGGCGGAGACATACGCCTGATGGAAATTGCGCAGGAACACTGCCGCAAGGCTCTCCAGATTGCCGATGCCCGAGCCATGATAATTCCAGGCGGTGCAGGAGGTCTGGTCGGTCTCGTCAAGATAGCGCTTGTCGAGCTTGTTCATCAGCCACAGCAGCGAGGCCGGATAGCCAGGAATATTGCCGCACTGGCCGCAGGACTTGTGGTGCCAGAGCTGGTTGGTGGGAATGCGCTTGGTCCAGCCATAGAGCGTCTTCGCCTCGATCGGCTCATGCTCGTCGCGGATGCGATGGACGACGATTTCGCCGTCCTTTTCGAGCTGCCACATCACATCGCGCACATCATGCACGCGATCCTTGCTGGTGAGCATCGAGCGCTTGTCGATTCGTTGCTCAACCCAACTGGTGGCGGTGCGGGCATCTTCGGGGCTGAGGTTGGAATCCCGCCATTCCGAACCATGGCCGGTAAGCCTTTCGCCGCAGTTTGGTGCACTCATGGTCTGCTCCTGTCGTCGTTTGCGTCGAAATCAGGCGTCCGCTTCAGCCTGCTCGTCGACAAAATCCTGATAGTCCTGCTTTTTTTCGTCCATGATGTCCGAGATGACGTCAAACAGGTTCTCGTCGATGGTCTCAAGCTGATTGAGCACACCGGTCATTTCCCAGATGGTATAAAGCTCAACCGAGGT
>DAICZI010000001.1:7113-23851 GCA_027311205.1 Beijerinckiaceae bacterium
GTCTCGGTGGTATTGAGTGTTGGCATGGGAATGGCCTTGCGCAGGATTTTCAGCGGCGCATTGACCTTGGAAATATTGGGGCCCCAGTCGGCAAAGCCGTCCGCAGTGATCATGTCGGGAGCAAGCTGGTTGCCGGTCGATACCAGTTTCAGCATCACGCGGCTGAACGGGCGCAGGACATTCTTGGCCGATTCCATGCCATGCTTGATCGCCGTTTCGCGCATGATCATGATCAGGCCACCGGGCGAATTTTCGAACGGGCAGCGGGCCGCACATGTATAGCATTGCGCGCAGGACCAGATTTTCTCCTGCATGGCATCATAAATGCCTTCAAGATTTTCAGTCCACAAAAGCTGGACGATTTCGCGCGGGCTGAAATCATAATAATGCGCGGCCGGGCAGGTCGCCGTGCAGATACCGCAGTTCAGGCAGCCATTCAGTTCGTGGTCAAACCGCATGTCGCCCTGAATATCGGCGAAAATCGCTTCAAGCTGCTGGCGCGGTACCTCAGGGGTATCGCTGAGCGGGTCCCCCATGAATGTCTGCACGCGGCTCGTATGGGCATGATCCATGGCTGGCTTGCCTCCCTAAAATCAGTAGGTGAGAACCTTGGCGTCAGTTTCCATGATCTCTTCGATGAGATAGGCCCCACCGACAATCCCGGCGCATTCAGGGATAAGTTCATCCTTTGTCATGTCGAAAAGATCAAGATTGGGCGAACAACACTTGAATGTGACGCCCGCCTCAAAGGCATCCTGAATGAACTGATAGACGGTCTTGGGTGAGCCAGGCTTCACGTGGAGTTTTTCAGCAAAGCCTTTTTTCATCAGAATGCCAGATGTGGCCGTGCAAATGACCTCAACCTCATAATCCATGGCGGCAGCGACCGAAGCCTGAAAGAACGGCGCGCCGAGTTCCTCGCCATTGCGCGGATCGGTATTTGCCATAACTATAATAAGCTTCTTGGCCATTAAGCTGCTCCAGTAGGCACGTTTCCCGGACGACACGATCCACTTTGATGCGGATTATAATATGGCCACGGCCATTGTCGTATTCCATTAGGAATTTCTAATACAATCGATCGGGAAACGCAAGTGCCCAAATTGGTCGAGCACTAACTATTTTCCATCAACCCGGTCAACTGGATAATGCCGGTCATGATCGGCACCAAAGCATCCTCGATCTGGCGCTTCATACGCCCCAGCGCCGCGAATTTCGGCAAGGGGTCGTCGGGCGTTTCCTCAAATTCCATGACCAGGTCTTCCGCCATCGCAAGTTTGAAACCAGGATGGCCGCTAAAGCCAAACGCCTTTTGGCCAATCTGGAAGAGCGCCGCGTGACCTGCTGCGTCGCGCGAGAGAATCCTTGCGTAAGCAGGTGGCTCCGGCCGGTCGCGCATATAGACAATATGCGGGCAGACGGCGGGCAGATAGCCATTCAGCGCATCATCGACCTGCCTTTGCGCCATGCCAACCTCAAAGGTCAGCGGGGTGGCGATGGCCCCGCCACCTGCCGCCAGGCTGAGAATCTGAGCGCCAAGGCCGATACCGATCACCGGCTTGTCCATCATCAGGCACATGCGCGCCAGCCCGACTTCGGCGTCAAGATTGGGCACAATCCGCGCGCCAACGCTGCCCCACGGGCCGCCACCGAGCAGGATCAAGCCATCGCTGATGGCACTGCCGTCTGGCACCTTGCCCCCGGAGGCAAAGGGCCTGAAATAGCTGAAACGGATGCGCCGCCCCTCAAAATGATCCTCCATCAAGCCGAGGTAGTCGGCGGATGTGTGCTGGATGATGGTGAGGTGCTTCACTATGTTTCCCTTGGGCTTGTCACTTTGGCTGCCGCGTGGCAGCGATGACGGCCTCTGCGAAATCTTCCGCGCGGGCCGACAGCAGGCCGACATGTGCCTTTTTGAAAAAGCCGGCGACATGCGCCGCTGCATCCGCCGCCGGCGTGCCGCGCAGGCTGGCCTCCAGATCCAGGATGACGCGAGGTGGCGTCACAAAAAAGTCGCCGGTAAACAGCACCTCGCGGATGCGACTGTCCTCCAGCCGCAGATGCGCATCGATCGTGCCGCCCTGGCCCTCAAAGCTGGCGCTCAGCACGCCCGCTTGCCCGGCAGGATCATCAAGCTCGTGGACAAACTCATCGGTGCCGATTTCCTGGCCGAAGATTTGAGCCGCCAGCGCTTCTTCTGTGGCGGAAATGGTCCCCTCGACCGGTGAAATCGCCAGCGTGCTGGCAAAACCCTTCAACATTGCCGCCTTGATAGCGGCAAGGCCGGGCAGGGCGTCCCCGAGCAATTCGCGCAAGGTCACAACGCGCTGCCCGGCTGAATCAAGGGCGCGTTTGGCGAGCTTGGCCTGCGGCACATTCAGCGCCGCCAGCATGCGCGCCGGATCCATGTCCACCAGAATCGTGCCCTGGTAAAAGATCGTATCGCCATCAAAAAAGCCGCCAGTGCCACTGACCTTGCGGCCCTCGACCTCAATATCATTGCGCGGACGGTAGCGCGCCGCGACGCCGAGATTTTGGAGCCCTGCTGCCGCTGCCTCGCAGATGGTGCGGGCCAGGTCGTTCAGCGAGGTGATTCCCAGAGTCTTGCGGTGAAACACCAATTCGAAGCCGAACTGTCCCTCGTCCATATAAAGCGCGCCACCGCCGGTAATGCGCCGCACCAGCCCGATGCCGTGGTCGCGGCAATAATCCAGATGCACCTCGCGCGACAGCGCCTGATGGCGCCCGATCAGCGCCGAGGGCCGGAATTGCAAGAACCTGATCGTATCGGGAATCGCCTGCCGCTGGTGGAGATCGATCAGGGCCTGATCAAAGGCTATATTGGCCCGCCCTTCGCGCACGCCGGTATCGATGACACGAAATGACTTCTGCATGTGATCGCCCTCGTTTCGGGGCTAGTGGCGCGCCCGTGGAATGGCCAGTTGCCGGCGGATTTTGGTGACATCCGCCTTGTTGGGCTGGAAGGGGAAGCTGGCGATATTGCTGGGCGGCGAATCGCCATAGGGCCGGTCGCAGGCCGAAATATCCTCGGCGACCTTGCCGGGGCATCCCGACGTGCGGAAGGCCACAGCCTTGTCGATGATTGGATCGAGCTGGCTCTGCGGCAAGCCAAAATCGATCACCCGGCCCTGGTCATCAAAGCGCATGTTCTCGACCCGCCCGCCAGCATAATCAATCAGGTAGCGGCCAAGCTGCACGCGCCGCCACTGGTCCCGCGGGGTGGCGGGCAGATGATCCATCAGCGAGCCATTTTCGGGAAAGAAGCAGAACATGTGGCTGTGCCCGCCCATGTCAACGATTTGCTGAATGAGGTTCAGCGAATCATGTTCGGTTTCGCCCATGCCAACGATGATATGGGCACCAAATTTCTGCGGGCCAAAAATATCGCGCGCATCATTGAGGATTTCCCAATATTTGCGCCAGGAATGGGGTGAGTTGACACCCTTGCCGCGCGTGGCGTCAAAAATCTCCGGCGTCGCCGCATCAAGCGCCACCGTGAAAATGTCAGCGCCCATGTCCTTGAGCCTGGCTACATCGGCGCGCTGCATGGTGGTCGGGTTGGAGAGGATCGATACCGGAATGGTGCCAGGATCAATCCTGTCAGTCCAGGCTTTCAGCACGCTGAACGTGTCTTCATCCGAGCGCGGATGCGTGATCATCGAGATGCACATGCGGTGGAACGGGCTCTTTGCGCCATCGCGCGCCACAATGTCGATAATCTGCGCCATCGGCACGGCGGGCCAATCCACCCGAATGAAATTGCGGTCAGCATAGTCGCGGTCGGCCTCGCGGTGGCGGGCCAAGCCGCAATAGGCGCAATTGGCACGGCAGCCCTCCGGATAGGTGAGAAGCAGGTTGAGGCAGCGCGTGCAGCCGCAACGGTGCATCCGGCCCTGCATCAGTCCCAGCGTGATCGCGGCGGCGGTCGAGAGCTGCACATAATCGGGCGAACGCATTTCTGGCGTCTGGATATTGTTGTTGGGCATGTAAAAGCCCTGCGGCACCACGCCATGAGCCTTGACGGCGCCGCCGTTCTTGCGCTCGCCAGGCGTGGGCAGGGGCGCGCGTGGCTTCATCAGCGCCGCCGCGTTGAAATCAGCACCATGGGCACCTGGCGCTGCGGGAAGGCGGGTTTCAGGCTTGAGGCAGGTCATGAAATGGCTCTTTCATTGGATGTACATCTTGTTGCTTGCTGACACCCGATGCAAGGGGTGCCCAATATTCAGGATAGGCAATCCAGCCCCGCCGCCAATCCCGGCGCAGAGGGAAGCGTTCATCGGACGATTGCGCCAGCAACTCTCGGCGTCGTTGCACGGCGCGCGCCAGCGACACACCGAAAATATCGTCCAGTTCGGCGGCATATTCCTGCGCGGCCTCCAGCCGCCCGCCTGCCAGTTGCACCGCCGCCTCGCCCGCCATGCGGCCTGACTGCACGGCAGCGGCAATGCCAGCCCCGGTCACCGGATTGGTGAGGCCCGCAGCATCGCCTGCCAGCAACACGTTGCGCCCCGGCACCATGCCGACACATCTGAGGAGGCCGCCCACCGGAATCGCCCCGCCGGTGAGTTGCAGGACCTCAGCGCCCACACGCCCCGCGGCAACAAGATCGGCATGCAGCGCCTCCAGCAGCGGTTTCAACCGATGGCGCAGCGCGGGCTCGACGCCAAGTCCGATGTGGGCAATTTCGCCCTTGGGAAACAGCCAGGCGTAGCCACCGCGATAAGCCGGCGACAGGAAAATATCAGTCGCGGCATGGGCGCTATGCAAGGCCACGCTGATCTGACGGGTTTCGACCAGCGCGTCATTGCAGGAGCCCATGGCGCGCCCGATGATCGAGCGCGGGCCGTCGGCGCCAATTAGCACAGGCGCATCGAGCCATCGCCCGTCCTGCAACAGCAAGCCGTCATCGGTGAGCGCCTTGACGCAGGCCCCGAACAGCAGTGTCGCGCCTGCGGCCTGCGCGGCGGCAACCAGCGCCTGATCAAACTGCGCGCGGTCAATCATCTGGCCGCGAAAATCCTCCGTGACATGTGGCGGCTCGCCCGCCAGCATCGTGTGCATGGCGCTGATCGGCTGGCGAATTGCGGCGGGCAGGCCGGTGACATGGCCCAGCAGTGGGCCCGGCACAAATTCGGCGCATTGCACCGGCAGGCCAGCCTCGCGGCGGCGATCCACTGCCACCACCCGCAAGCCGCCTCGTGCCGCCGCCAGCGCCGCACTGGCCCCCGCCGGGCCAAGACCGACGACAAGCAGATCGGCGCTGAGCCTGGCGCTCATGCGGCGCACCCGCTGGCTAATTGGCGCACGGCAGGCTGGCCGGTGATGCGCGGAGCCTGTCCGCCCACCTTGATCGAGCAGCAGGCGTGCTGCTGGCTATAGGGGCGGCCAATCGCCTTTGCCAGCGCGAGGGCACCCTCGGCAGGAAAGGCTATCCCATCCAGCCCCGCCATGACCGCATAGGCATCCGTGATCCGCTTGTGCATCCCGGCCGGGCGGGCGCAGCCCAGCAACACCTGACGGTCAGGAATCCGCCTGCGCGCTTCCAGAAAAATTCGCCCGACATCGCTGGTATCAGGCGTCACAAACATGCCCTCACGACCATAAAAAGGCATGATCACCACCAGCACCAGGGAATGCACCTTGTGGCGCGCGACTATATCAAGGGCGTTGGCCTCACCCAGAATCCGGCCATAATGCAGCCCGATGACAATGTGGGGCACCACTTCCATGTTGGTTGCGCACAGCGCCGCCAGTGTCGCCTCGAAATCATCGACGCTGCGCTCCAGATGGTAGACCTCGCGGATGGTCTCCTGCGCGCCGATCACATCCATCATCGCCGTATCAACCCCGGCGCTTTCCATCTGGCGGGCGCGGGCGGCATCAGTCAAAGCCGAATGGATGGCAATCTTGAGATGTGGATAGTCGTGCTTCAGCGCCTCGATCACCGGGTAATAGCGCTCATACTTGATTTCATTGCGCCGGTTCGAGCCGCCCGACAGCAGGAAACCCTGCAAATCCTGCAACAGCACGAGGTCGCGGACCTTGCGATCCAGCATTTCGGGCGTCGTCGCCGGGATCATCGGCTCCAGAATTTTGGCCTGGCAATGGTCGCAGTCCAGCGCGCAGGCCCCAGCCGTCACCGAAAACGCCGGGAAGGAGTTTTTCGCGCAGCCGGTCAATTCGCCCGAGGCATATTCCTTGAACGTCGGCGTCGAAAAACGGATTTCGCGCGGTGCGCCACGCTCGGCCTGATCCTGAAAATCGCTGATCAGGCGATGGTCAAGCTGGGCATCCTCAAGCGCCTCGATGTCGGCGACCGTGCTGATCCAGTCCATGCGCGTCCCTCTATTCAGTTTTTCTAATATTGATGCCCTCATTTAGCCAAAACAGCAAATGGTTTTTTGGCAGTTTCGCGGCTCTAGCGCAAAACGCTGCGGGCAATGGCGCGAACCTCATCGCGCACCGGCCCGGGATTTGACTGATCTTTCAACGTGGTCAGCCATTCAGGCTGGAACTCTTCGTCGTCGACCAGGTCGTAAGTCAGCCCCGCCAGCAGCTTTTGTACAACTTTTGGCAGCACGTCTGGCACGGCAAAACCGTTGAGGGTTGCCCAAAGCCCAGCCCAGGCGCGCCCCAGCGTCCAGGGATTATAACCGCCGCCGCCTAGAATGACCGCCGCTGGTGCCGTAGCGGCAAGGTCGCACACCGCATCCCACAAAGCGCCATTGCTGAGCTCCATGGTTGAGAGCGGGTCACCTCGCAGGCAATCGGCGCCGCAGGTCACGATGATTGCCTGCGGGCGCTGGGCGAGGACTAGCGGCAGGATCGCGTCTCGAAGCAAAACTTCAAATTCGCTGTCATTGATATGAGTCGGCACCGGCAGGTTGCGGGCGCGACCCTGACGCCGATCCTCCAGCAATCCAGTGCCCGGCCAGCGCCCAGCCTCGTGCATGGACACAGTGAACACCCGCTTATCGCTGGCAAAGGCATCCTCGACACCGTCGCCATGATGGGCATCGAGATCAACATAGACAACCCGCTCCAGATCCGCCTCAAGACAGGTGAGAATCGCAAAAACCGGATCGTTGAAATAGCAGAAGCCGCTGGCGCGGGCCCGCTGGCCATGATGGGTGCCGCCCGCCGGGTGGTAGGCAATGCCACCCTCAAGCGCCAGTTTCGCGGCCAGGATCGAACCGCCGACCGCAGTCGAGGCCCGCTCGAAAATGCCAGGAAATACCGGATTTTCACGCGTCCCAATATTATATTTCTGCCGATGCGCGGCGGGCGTAAGCCCCGCCATTTCCGCATCATGCAGGGCGTCAATATAATCTGGTGCGTGGAAGGTTGCCAATTGCGCCCGGCTCGCGACGGGGCTCGGGCGCAGCGCCCCCTCAAGCCAGCCGAGCGCTGCGCATAGATCCACCGCCGTCTCCACGCGAGCAATGGCGAGGGGGTGGTTTTGTCCATAAGCGGCGCGACGATAGGTTTCGGAATGAACAAACCGAGGCGGATTTTGATGCCTGGTGGATAGGCGCTGAAATCTTCCCAAATCCTGGGCCCTCCGCAAAAGACTGCTTGACATTCCTTACCGGAGCATATTCACTTGTGCTAATAAATAAAAATCTTGCCCGATAATGACCCATGTGAACGTGGCGTTGTCCGGCTCTTGGGAGTTGAGAAGATGGCTATCCAGACACCAGATGGAACGGCTGCATCCAATGCAAAGTCGATGTCCATCATCGTTACCAAAGGCTCGCTCGACTGGGCGTATCCCCCCTTCATCCTTGCGACCACGGCCGCGGCAATGGGCGTTGATGTCACGATGTTTTTCACCTTTTACGGCCTGCCGCTGCTGCTGAAGAAGCTTGATCTGCAGATTTCGGCACTGGGCAACCCCGCCATGAAAATGCCGATGATGGGCACCCATATGGTGATGCCCAATATCGTGGGCATGATTCCAGGCGTTCATGCCGCCGCTACTGTCATGATGAAAAACCTCATCAAGAAGAAGGGCGTTGCCTCCATTGAGGAACTGCGCGAAGCCGCAGTCGAGTCCGAAGTGAAAATGATCGCCTGCCAAATGACGATGGATCTGTTTGAGTACGACCGTAAGGACATGATTGATGGGATCCAGATCGGCGGCGCGGCGACCTACATGGAACAGGCGCTCAAATCTGACGTGAACCTTTATATCTGATGTCACACACCTGCCTGACGTGAACGCAACCCAGAGGAAAAAATGATGGCTGACCAAACACTCGATGCCAAGGGTCTGAATTGCCCGCTGCCGATCCTGCGCGCCAAGAAAGCGCTTAAGGATATGGCCACGGGGCAAACTCTTGAGATCATAGCCACGGATCCAGGCTCGATGGCGGATTTCGACGCTTTCTGCCGCACCACCGGCAATCAGATGCTCGAATCCAAGCAGGACGGAAAACTCTACACATTTCTCATCAAGCGCACAGCTTGACCTCACGCGGGACGGGCAAAGGCCATGGCGGACAATTCCCTTTTTATCCTGCTTTGCTCCGGTGAGCGCGAAAAAATCCAGATGGCTGCCATGATGGCGTCTGTCGCGGCCGTCTCCGAGCGGCCGGTTCAGGTCTTCGTCAGCATGAACGCGATGCTGGCGTTCGACACGAAAATGGCCGTCGAGGAGCGTTACCACGGCGGCGCGTTCGCGAAGCTGTTGAACGATCAAAAAGCCCCCGATCCCATCCTGTTATTCCAACAGGGCAAAGACCTTGGCGACCTCAAAATGTGGGCCTGCTCGATGGCGCTCGACATTCAGGGCTGGGAAATGTCACATCTGGACGAGAAACTCTTCGATGGGCCGATGGGTCTCACCAAATTTCTGTCGGATGCGGAGTCCGGACAATTTGTAACTCTTTGATCGTTGGAGCCTGCGGAAAAATGAGCGAGAAAACCATTGTTGACGCGCGTGGTGCCTTCTGTCCCGGCCCCCTGATGGAACTGATCGCGGCGTTGAAAAACGTGCAGATTGGCGATGAGGTGGACATATGGTCCACCGACAAGGGCTCGGTCACCGACATCCCCGAATGGTGCAAGAAGGTCAAGCATGACTGCGTTGGCATTGTAGAACAGAATGGCTATTGGAGCGTGCTGGTTCGCAAGGCAAAATGACTATAACAATGTCGTAGAGCTGCAAAAAGCAGACGGACAACAACGGGAGGAGCGTTATGGCCAAACAGATATTGATTATTGGGGGTGGCGTTGCCGGAACGATTGTTGCCAATGGGCTTTGTCGGCAGGTAAAGTCAGAGCTGGCATCGGGTGCGGTGACGATCACCATGCTCAGCGACAGCGACAAGCACATGTATCAGCCGGGACTGCTCTATATACCCTTTGGCAAGATACGCGAATCCGAACTTTACCGCGACCAGCGCAAGCTTCTGGACAAGAAGATTGCCTTCTTCGTCGATGCAGCCAAGAATATTGATGTCGACGCCAGGAAGGTGACCACAGCCTCCGGCAAGACCTACGGCTATGACTATCTCGTCATCGCCACCGGTTCACGCATCCGTCCTGACACCATTCCGGGCATGACGGAAGGCGCCCACTGGTTCTATGACCTTGATGGCGCTCGCAAGCTGCGCGATGCCCTCAATGATTTCCAGGGTGGCAAGGTCGTCATCAACGTCAATGCACCACACAAGTGCCCCGTCGCGCCTGTCGAAGTCACGCTGATGTTGCGGGATTTCCTGATTGCCAAGGGCGTGATGGACCAGTCCGAAATTACCTATACTTATCCGATCGGACGTCTGCACGGGCTTGAACCGGTTGCAAACTGGGCCGTGCCAGAATTCCAGAAGCTCGGCGTCAAGTCTGAAGTCTTCTTCAACACAAAGATGGTCGATCCCAAAGCCAAGACTATCACCTCGGAAGAGGGCGTCACACTTCCCTATGACCTGCTGATCACCATCCCGCCACATTCGGGCTCACAGGTCATCACCGACTCGAAACTGGGTGCCGGTGGCTGGGTGCCAACCAACAAGCTGACATTGCTGCGCGAAGGTTCCGACAATGTTTTCATTGTCGGCGACACCACCAACATTCCGATCTCGAAGGCCGGTTCCACCGCGCATTTTGAGGCCGATACTGTTGTGGATAATCTCGCTTCCCTGCTGAAAGAGCAGCGCTGGTCGCGCAATTACGATGGCAAGGTCTATTGTTTCATCGAAACGGGCATGACGACGGGCACCTACATCATGTTCAATTATACGACGCCGCCCAATCCTGGTCCGCCGTCGGCCATGGTGCACTGGCTGAAGTTGAGTTATAATCGGCTCTATTGGCTTTCCGCGCGCGGCCTGCTGTGAGGATGGTGCCATGAACCAGATGCCTCCAACCAATATGCCGGTGGATGAGCTCACCCGCGCGGGCGTCGCTATTCGCGAGGCGTTGACTGACCAGATGGTCGAGCGTTTCGTGGCTACCGGCGCGAACGCGATGGAACTTGTCGACCGCCTGAATGATGAGGGCACCCATGCGGCTGTCCACAGCCTCATTGACCGCCTCACTGAAGTCCACAAGGCCGGGGCGCTCGATACCGCCTTTGATATGGTCATGGCCGTGCACGCCGTGCGCAACGCCATGACTGACCAGATGATCGAGCGGCTGGTCTGTTATGTGGAGCATATGCTCACCAATGTTGCCAATGAGGACGTTGGCAATCTGGTGAACAATGCCCGCAGTGCCCTCAGCGAATCAGCGGCAGAAGTGGCCCAAAACCCCGCGAAAGGCGGGCTGATGGGCACCATCGCCCTGCTCACCAAGCCGGAAACGCAACTAAGCTTGCAATTCCTGCTGTCTTTTGCCGGAAAACTGCAAAGCCACGCCGAGCAGGGCTGAATTCCGGCGCGGATGACCCGCATGATGCAAAGATCGCCCGGTGGCATGGTCCCACTGGGCGTTTTTCATGTGGCGTTTTTCATGGGGCGTTTTTTGATGGGGCGTTTTTTGATGGCCTGGGCCCAAGCCTGCTGATGGAGCGCGGCGTCAAGCGGCCATCATCGCGATGCAGAATGACATCGCGCCACCGATGCGCTCACGACGAAAAGCGCCCCAAGTCGTGATGACAAACTCAATCAGCGCTCTTGACCCGTGCCTTCTTGCAAAAGACTTCGTACACGGCGGCGAGGATGATGCGAACATCCTCATCGGCGATGGAATAATAGATCGTCTTGCCGACCCGGCGCGTGGTCAAAAACCCATCAAGGCGTAGCCTGGCCAATTGCTGCGAGACCGTCGCCTGACGGAGTGATAGAAACTTTTCCAGCTCGGATACTGATTTCTCGCCTTCCGCAAGGCAGCACAAAATGAGCAACCGCGATTCATGCGCCAGAGCCTTCAGAAAATCCCCCGCCTGCCGAGCTTGGTCAACCATCAAATAAAGATTGGTTTGGTCCCTGGGCTCAATAAGATTTGGAAGCGCCATTGCGACAATGATCCTTTAGAACCGTGCCCTATCATGGAATTTCAATATGGTCTAGGCACGACCAGATTCGTGATCAAATTTATATCGATAAAACAGAATGTGATGATTGACATCTATCCTGCTCCAGCTATTATCCTGATCATAATGAAAAATTTCGGCAAAAATATTGCCGTGCCTAGGGACGAAATGATGATCCGCAACCGCAAATTGGCGGGGCTTGTCCTCGCCATAGCAGCACTTTGTGGCCTGGGCTCCGCGATGGCCGATCCACCCATCACCTTGAAGGTCGTGGATGGTGGTATCCCGACGCCACTGACCAACGTGCCAGGCGACGCGAAGGCTGGACGCGCGATTTTTCTCAATCGCACGCAGGGCAATTGTTATGCCTGCCATACAGTCTCGGTTCTGAAAGACCAGCCCTTCCCCGGCCAGATTGGCCCCGTGCTGGATGGTGTTGCCAACAAGCTCACGGTACCGCAACTGCGCATGGTGGTTTCGAACGCCAAATTGGAGTTTCCGGGCACCATCATGCCGGCGTTCTACAAGAACACTGGGCTTCATCGCGTGCCTGCCAAATTCGCGGGCAAGACTATCCTTACCGCCCAGCAAGTGGAAGATGTCGTGGCGTTTCTGGCCACCCTGAAATAACTTTGGGGCTTCGACCCCGTGCTTCCCAATTCATGGAGACAAAAATGTCGCAAAATCTATCTCGCCGTTCCGCGCTCAAAGCTGGTGCCTTCGGCGTCGGCGCGGCAGTGCTCCCCACCTTGTCGGCTTTTGCTGCGCCTGACACCGTGGCACAGACCAATGCCGCGATGAAGAAATACACCGGTGGCAAAGTGCCGATGAAAGGCAAAATCAAGCTCGATCTGCCGCAGATTGCTGAAAACGGCAATACCGTACCCATGGGCGTCAGCGTCGACAGCCCGATGACACCAGCCAGTTACGTGAAGGAAGTCAGGGTGTTTGTCAGCAAAAACCCGCTGCCGATTGCCGTAACCTTTCTGTTCACGCCAGAGTCGGGCGCAGCAAAGGCTTCCACGCATATCCGCCTCGCAGCCACGCAGGACGTGATCGCCGTCGCCAAAATGAGCGATGGAACTTTCTACTCGGACACCAAGAATTGCAAAGTTACCATTGGCGGTTGTGGCGGCTAATGCCGCCTTGCGGCCCCGTTCGACCCCTTTGACCTGGAGAGAGACATGTCAGTTCCACGTATGCGCGTTCCCAAGACCGCAAAAAAAGGTGAAGTCATCACCATTAAAACGCTGATTGAGCACCCCATGGAATCGGGTTTCCGCAAGGGCAAGGACGGAAAACTGGTGCCGCGGATGATCATCAATAAATTCACGGCGACGTTCAACGGCAAGCAGTTTTTTGCAGCCGATCTGCAACCCAGCGTCTCGGCCAATCCTTTTATCGAGTTTGATGCCAAAGTGGACGCCGATGGCACTTTCGAGTTCACCTGGGTTGATGACAAAGGCACAATCACCAAAGCACAGGCAAAAATAACGGTCACGGCCTGAGAGGCCTGGCACTGAAAACTTGGGAGGAGTAGTCATGTCGGCAGGTAGTTTCCGCGCAATGCTGAGCGCCGTGAGCCTTGCGGCATGGGCTTTTGGCTTCATGCCGTCCAGCGTGCTGGCGGTCGATGCCAAGCCGCCTGTCACTGCGGCGGCCACCGCGGCGGCCTATGTGCCCAAAGGCATTCCGGCCCCTCCTGGCAGCGTGTTCAAGACGCTTTTTTCGGGTTATCAATTCCGCAGCAAAGATACGCGGGCCATGCAGGATGATGATTTTTCCAATCCTGGCATGCTTGCGCTGGATCCGGCGGCAACTGAATGGACGAAGGTCGATGGTGCGGCGGGCAAATCCTGCTCATCGTGCCATGGCGATGCGACCAAGACCATGAAGGGCGTCAGCGCGACCATGCCGAAGTGGAATGCCCGGCTGAAACGTCCGGTCACGCTCGAAGAGCAGATTAATTTCTGCCGGACTGACTACATGAAAGCCCAGCCATGGAAATTCAAGTCCGATGATTTGACCAATATGGCGACATACATCGGCTATCAATCGCGCGGGATGCCGGTGCACGTGAAGGTCGATGGCCCGATTTCGCCTTGGGTGGCCAGAGGCAAGGCCCTATATTATCGGCGCATTGGCCAGCTCGACATGTCCTGCGCCAATTGCCATGAAAAATACTATGGCAAACATATCCGCGCCGATACGCTCAGCCAGGGTCAGACCAATGATTTTCCGACTTACCGTCTGAAAGCCCAGCATTTGGTGCCCCTGGAACAGCGCCTGCAGGGCTGCATGAAAAACGTCCGGGCCAGACCCTACAAGCCCTTCTCCAAACGGTTTCTGGCGTTGGAAGTCTATATAGCTTCGCGCGGCGAGGGCTTGCCGGTGGAAACACCGGGCGTTCGCAACTAGCCGCCCCGTAAAGCTGAATGGTAGCGCAACGGGGTCTTGTCGCCTGAATTCGGGCACGATAGCGGAACTGTAGCTTAAGGGATGGTCAGGCCATGTTATCACGTCGCGAATTTGCACAAGTAGCAGCCTCGACAGTGGGGCTCTTGGGGCTGGGTTCGATGCGGGCGCTGGCCCAGCAAAAGCTGACTCAGGCCGACCTGTTGAATTTCAAATCCGTTGGCAACGTCACTCTGGTTCACGTGACCGATATTCACGCCCAGCTTCTGCCGATATATTTTCGCGAGCCGTCTGAAAACTATGGGGTTGGTGCCGATAAGGGCCAGCCCCCACATATTACCGGCAAGGATTATCTTGCGCATTTTGGCATCCCGGCGGGGTCGCCCAACGCCTATGCGCTCACCTGCGATGGCTTTGAAAATCTGGCCCGGACCTACGGCAAAATTGGCGGGTTGGATCGTGCCGCCACTGTGATCAAAGCCATACGAGCTGAACGCGGCGACAAGGTTTTGCTGCTTGACGGCGGTGATACGTTGCAAGGCTCGTGGGGCTCGCTGCAGTCCAAGGGCCAGGACATGCTGGATTGCATGGCCTTGCTCAAACCCGACGCCATGACCGCCCATTGGGAATTCACCTATGGCGAAGCCCGCGTGAAGGACATTGTCAAAAACCTCGCCTATCCCTTTCTCGCGATGAATGTTCACGATGCGCAGTGGGGCGACCCAATTTTCAAGCCGCAAGTGATGCTGGAGCGCGGCGGCGTCAAGATTGCGATTCTGGGGCAGGCCTTCCCCTTCTGCCCCATCGCCCATCCGCGGTATATGATGGCGGATTGGTCGTTTGGTATCCATGAAGCAGGCGTGCAAAAGCAGGTAGATGCTGCCCGCAAGGCGGGGGCGGGGCTGGTCGTGTTGCTCTCGCACAATGGCTATGATGTCGATAAAAAGCTCGCCGGGCGGGTCAAGGGGCTGGATGTTGTGCTCACCGGCCACACCCATGACTCCATGCCTAGTGTGCAGAAAGTCGGCAAAACGCTGATGATCGCGACAGGATCATCTGGCAAATTTGTATCGCGTCTTGATCTTGATGTGCAAAATGGCGAGATCAAGAGCTTTGCCTTCAAGCTTATCCCAATGTTTGCGGATGTGATTGCGCCCGATGCGGAAATGGCGGCAAAAATTGCGGAGGTACGCAAGCCTTACGTTGAGAAGCTCACTACCGTGCTCGGCACCACCGAATCCTTGCTCTATCGTCGCGGCAATTTCAACGGCACGATGGATGACCTGATCTGTCAGGCGTTGCTGGAAGAGCGTGATGCGGAAATTGCGCTGTCGCCGGGCTTCCGCTGGGGTACCAGCCTGATATCGGGGCAGAACATCACCTTTGAAGATATCGCCAACGAAACCGCCATTACGTACCCCGCTTGCTACCGTAACACGATGAGCGGCGCACAGTTGAAAGGCGTGCTGGAGGATGTTGCCGACAATCTGTTCAACCCCGATCCCTATTACCAGCAGGGTGGTGACATGGTGCGGGTCGGCGGCCTTGGCTATACCATTGACATCTCCAAACCGATGGGCGGGCGGATTTCCAACATGGAAATTCTCAAGACCGGCAAGCCCATTGATGCCGCCGCAACCTACACGATCGCCGGTTGGGCCAGCGTCCAGAAGGGTGTGCAGGGCCCCGCCGTCTGGGATGTTGTCGCCGCTCATTTGCAAAAGCACAAAAACGTCAAGCTCGCCCCCAATCGCTCAGTCAAGGTTTTGGGAATTTGAGACCTGTCAAAATCGGGTGGCCTTGAAAAAGCCTTTGAAACCGCCAAACTCTTTTGCCATAACCGGTTGGGAGTGCCTTGCAGACTCTGGCCTTTTCGCTCACCAACAAAACGCGTAACCTATCGAACATCAACGACCTGACAGGAGAGTAGCATGGAACGTCGTGGATTTTTTCGCGCAGTGATGTTGGCTGCAGCGGGCGGTGCCGCCCTGGTGTCGACACGGAGTGAGGCCTCACCTGCGAGCGGCAAATCCAAAGTGGTCTATCACCTCGACGATCTGTCGAAGGTGAATTTTGTCGTCGAAAACAATATGACCCAGCACATAACCGGCGTTGGCGGACCCAAAAACATCACCATGGCCCTGGTAGTGCTCGGCCCGGCTTTGGCCGCCTTCAAATGGGACGGAGCCGATGCCGGAATGGCCGGCAAATTGGCCGAACTTCACGCTCAGGGCGTCCAGCTCAACGCCTGTGCAAATACCATGCACAAGATGAAAATCACCTTGAAGGACCTGCTGCCAGGTTTCATCTCGGCCCCAAAAGGCGGCAATGTTCGGCTGGTTGAGCTGCAAACGCAAGGCTTTGCCTATTTGCGGCCCTGACGCTCCGCCAAAAACGCTTCCTTGGGCGGAATGTCCATCTTCGATCATTGCGGAAGGCAGGCTTTGCAAGACGGGCGGGCACAAGCCATTGGCCTGGCCCCACACATCGCCGTGCAAGGTGATTGCTGGCTACCCGGCGCTGGAGCCATCTAGCGAAGCCCATAGTCTCAGCCTGAAGGGCGCTTGTGATCAAATAGGTTGATCACGAAACTGAATTGGCAGCCGCGCCCACGTTTCCGAACATCCGTCGCCAGAGGCGACCGTCAATGGCGGCGAGCCCCAGTCCGATCAATGCCATGCCGACCAGCAACTTCCAGGTGATGGTCTCTCCAAGCGCAAAAACCCCCAAAGTCATCGCACTTACGGGCAAAAGGAACGTGACAAGCATGAGGTTGGTGGCGCCGGCCGTCGCCAGAATGCGGAAATACAGAATATAAGCCAACGC
>DAICZI010000200.1:0-239 GCA_027311205.1 Beijerinckiaceae bacterium
CTCCATCCTCATAGGTTTCGCTCACCACATCCGAAAGTCGGGGCGCAGCGCTCCCCGGACGGATCAGCGTCATTTGCCGAAACGACGATTCGTAACCCTCGCAAAGGGAGCCGCTGAAATGATAGACAATGCGTCCGCGCGCCGCCGCTGGCGTCTGCGGGTTTGAACTTGGCACGAGGGCAAGATCATAGACCGCCTGGTGCGCAACCAGCGGCATGATGGGCGCAGCACCCGCCGCC
>DAICZI010000200.1:249-4158 GCA_027311205.1 Beijerinckiaceae bacterium
ACATAGTGCTGTCTCATATTTTTTTGGCCTCCATTCACACATGCTGGTAGCATGGCAAATCTGAACAAGGGCACAAGCGCTTCGAATCGCCGACGCCCGCTTACCGGAAACACCAGAATGTCCTCAATTGCGGCAAAATTGAAAGAGCTTGGCCTCAGCCTGCCGGTGCCAGTCAGCCCGATAGCCAATTATGTGCCCGCCGTGCGCAGCGGCAACCTGTTGATTCTTTCCGGCCAATTGGCCGCCGGGCCCGAGGGGATTGCCCCCGCCCACCGCGGCAAATTGGGGGGCAGCGTCGATCTTGCCGCAGGCCAGGCGGCAGCGCGGCTTTGCGTGCTCAACATTCTGGCGCTGGTCAACAAGGAACTGGGGTCGCTGGACAAGGTCAAGCGCTGCGTGCAATTGCGCGGCTTCATCAACACCATGCCCGATTACAAGCAGATGCCGCAGGTGATGAATGGCGCGTCGGATTTGATGGTGGCGGTTTTCGGCGAGGCTGGACGCCATGCCCGCTCGACCATCGGCGTCGCGCAACTCCCGCTGGACAGCGCCGTTGAAGTTGAGGCCATTTTCGAGGTCCTGCCATGAGCTTTCCCTGGCTGACCGCCCGCCCCATCGCCCATCGCGGCCTGCATGAGGCCGCAGAGGGGCGCGTCGAGAACACGCCCAGCGCCGCTTTGGCGGCTATCGCCCGCAATTATGCCATTGAATGCGATGTGCAAATCACCAGCGATGGCGAGGCGGTGGTGTTTCATGACTACACATTGGATCGCCTCACCCTCGGCGAGGGTCGGCTCGATCAACGCACTGCTGCCGATCTCGCGACGATAAGCTTTCGTCAGGGCCCCGATCACATCATGCCGCTGAGTGATTTTCTCAAGCTCATTGCGGGCCGCGTGCCGCTGGTCTGCGAGATCAAGAGCCGCTTTGACGGCGACATGCGCCTGACGGATCGCACCCTGGCCGTTGCCCAAGCCTATAGCGGCCCGCTGGCCCTCAAGAGCTTTGATCCGCAGATCATCGCGCATCTGCGCAACGCAGCGACCCAACTGCCGCTGGGCATCATCAGCATGGCCTCCTATGCGGGCCATGACTGGGATGGTCTTGCGCCGGCCCTGCGCGAGAGAATGACGCATTTCCTGCATTATCCCGAGACAAGGCCGGATTTTCTCTCATGGAATGTCGGTGATTTGCCGCACCCCATTCCAACGCTCGTGCGGCTTGGCCTGCACCTGCCGGTGATGAGCTGGACAGTGCGAAGCGAAACGCAACGGCAGGCAGCCCTGCCCTATATTGACCAGATCGTCTTTGAACATTTCATTCCTTAGGCGCGGCCCACCCTTGCCTGCTTGCACCCGATGGGGGTGGTTCCACCCGGAAACCTGCCAGCCGGAAACCAGCAATGTCCCCGACCATCTCGCTGAATATCATTCCCAAAATCACCCATGTCAGCCGCTCGGCCTGGGACGCGTGCGCCTCTGCGGCAGCCGTGGGCGAGCCGCAGCGCCAGGAGCGCTTCAACCCCTTCACCTCCCATGATTTTCTGCACGCGCTGGAAATCTCCGGTTCGGTCGGCGGGCGCAGCGGCTGGCAGGCCGCGCATGTGCTGGCAAAAAGCGCGGATGGCACACTCATCGGTGCCACACCCACCTATCTGAAAACCCATTCGATGGGCGAATATGTGTTTGATCATTCCTGGGCCGAGGCGTTGCAACGGGCGGGTGGGCGCTATTATCCCAAGGTGCTCAGCGCTGTGCCCTTCACGCCTGTTACCGGCCCGCGCCTTTTGGCGGGCGACGCCAACGTGCGCAGCGCGCTGCTGCAAGGGCTGGAGGCACTGCGGCGCGAGAGCAAATCCTCATCCGTGCATGTCAATTTCATCGGCGATGCCGACCGCATGGCGCTGGCTGAAGCTGGCTTTCTGGCCCGCCAGGGCCAGCAGTTTCATTTCCAGAATCCGGGGTTTGGCGATTTTGCCACTTATCTGGGCGCCCTCGCCGCGCGCAAACGCAAGATGGTGCGCCACGAGCGCGAGGCAGCCCTCGCCCCCGGCATCGAGATTTTTTGCCTTACCGGCTCGGACATCAAAATCGAGCATTGGGATGCGTTTTTTGAATTTTACATGGACACCGGCTCGCGCAAATGGGGCCAACCCTATCTCACCCGCAGCTTTTTCGAGGCGGTGGGTGCCAGCATGGCGCAGCATATTCTGCTGGTGATGGCGCGACGCGCTGGCCGCTGGATTGCGGGCGCGCTGAATTTCATCGGAGCCGATGCACTGTATGGCCGCAATTGGGGAGCGATCGAGCACCACCCTTTCCTGCATTTCGAGCTTTGCTATTATCAGGCGATCGAATTTGCGCTTGCGCGCGGCCTGAAACGCGTCGAGGCCGGAGCGCAGGGCGAGCACAAGCTGGCGCGCGGCTATGGCCCGGTCGCCACCCATTCGGCGCATCATTTTTCTGATCCGCGCATGATGGCGGCGCTGCGCGCCTACCTTGCCCAGGAAACCATGTCTGTCGAAGCCGATATTGAACTTTATGAGGCGCATATGCCGTTTCGACACGATACACCTGCATGATAAAGTGACACATTCAGCAACAGGGGGTTCTTCTGTCATGGCCTATGATCCGAGCAACATTTTTGCAAAAATCCTGCGCAGCGAAATTCCCGCCATCAAGGTGCATGAAAGTGCGCAAACGCTTGCCATCATGGACATCATGCCGCGCGCCAATGGCCATGTGCTGGTGATCCCCAAAGCGCCCTCGCGCAATCTGCTGGATGCTGATCCGGCGGCCTTGGCGGGCATGATGGCCGATGTCCAGAAAATCGCCCGCGCCGTCAAAGCCGCCTTTGATGCCGAGGGCATCATGCTGGCGCAATATAACGAACCGGCGGCGGGCCAGACGGTGTTTCACCTGCATGTGCACATCATCCCGCGGTTTGCGGGTGTGGCGCTGCGCCCGCACGGCGAGGCAATGGCCAAGCCGGAGCACCTGGCCGAACACGCCGCCAAAATCCGCAATGCTCTGGCCGAACTGAGCTGAGGGGGGTCACGGCCGTCGCGACACCGCGCAGCGGCGCCAAGGCCGGCTCTGCTGGCGGCCTTTGAAAACCCGGCGCAGATGTCGCATGTTGCGCCGGGATGTTTGCAACGCTGGGCGGGATCATGACATCAACGCGCGTGACCATGCGGTTTGATTTTGCGGACGGACGGCGGCTCGGGCCAGGCAAAATCGCCCTTTTGGAAGCTTTGGCCGCCACCGGCTCGATAGCCGCCGCGGGGCGCGCCCATGGCATGGCCTATCGCCGCGCCTGGCTGCTGGTGGATGAGATGAATCACATGTTCAAGCAGCCGGTGGTCATTGCCAAGGGCGGCGGCAAAGCTGGGGGGCGGTGCGGCGCTCACCGATTTTGGCGCGCGCCTGGTCGCGCACTATCGGAACGCCGAGGCCAGGGCCGCCGCCGCCGCGCAGGCCACCGTCACGCTGCTGGAGGCCGAGTTGGCGATGTTGCCTCAGCCAGGCATGACGTGAAGCAGTCTTTCAGGCAGCAGCACATCGAGATCATGGCCCAAGGCGAAGGCCGCTGCGCCTGATCCGCGCAGCAGCAAGGCTTCCAGCGGCAGCGGGGCTGTGAAGACAAGCCGCAGCATCGGCCCTTCCTGTCGGCTGGAGGCAAGATGCAGGCGAAGCTGGTTGGAAGGCTCGCGCGCCGAACCGCCCACCTGCAATGATTCTGGCCGGATGGCGGCGACAGCATTGTCACCGGGCTTCGCCCAGCTTGCCGGTGCGGCCCGCAGGGTCAGGCCCGCAGACGCAAACAGAATGCCGGAGGCATCAGACGTCACGATTCTGCCCTTGATGAAATTGCGCCAGCCGAACAGCCGCGCCACCTCCGGGCTGCCGG
>DAICZI010000200.1:4168-4438 GCA_027311205.1 Beijerinckiaceae bacterium
TGCGCGATGCGCCCATCCTGCAGCACCGCCAGCCTGTCGGCCTTCAGCGCCAGTTGCGGATCATGGGTCGCGGCCAGCACCGGCATATCCAGCGCGGCGATCATCTCGCGCACCTCGCCAAAGACGTCGTCCCTGGTCGCGGCATCCAGCGCCGAGGTCGGCTCGTCGAGCAGCAGCAATTGCGGCTTGTGCGCCAGGGCCCGTGCCAAAGCTACCCGCTGCTGCTCGCCGCCCGACAGCGTATGCGGCATCCGGTCCGCGAAATCAGCC
>DAICZI010000201.1 GCA_027311205.1 Beijerinckiaceae bacterium
GTTTGTGCTGGCGCAGCAATATCAAACATGGGTCGAGCGCGCCTCAGCCGTCATCGTCATCGGGACCATCGCCTCGGTCTTCAGTGTGACTCTGCTGCTCTATCTGATGGGCAACAACGCCATACCCTGGGTGTTGCTGCATTAAGGCATCTGGGGCGCGCCACGCGCGATTGATGAGCGCTGGTTGCAACATCACCATGAAGTTGAAACTGGCTTTCTGATGCGTCGCCGCCAGGGACGAAATGTCTCCAGCGCATGGGCCGCAGATAGGGCGACCTGCCGCCAAACCTGTTGCCCCTGTTTTCAAACTTTCGTTCTGAGCATCATTGCTTTCACCACAAGCGGATGAATGCGACTGACCGGCACCATATAGGCATGTCCAAGCCAGTTGTGAACGTGAACCACCGTCGAGACGATCCAATTGCTGCCACTATGCCTCACGGATTTCAACACCGAAACCCGGACATTGAGATGGCTGTCATCTATGCCCAGCAGCAATTCATCCCCGGTCAAGCCGACGATGCTGAAAATGCCCAATCGATCGCCCACCTGATAAGCTTCCGGCGGTTTGACTATGGCCCCACGCATCGCGCCAACATCTTTCAGGCCAAGTTGACGTACCAGATTGTTGCGTATCGCCATGAGCTTCTCGACCCATCGCGGTGTTGCCCGCGAGCTCCGTAGAAAAATCTCCACCGGCGATAGAGCCGGATTGCCCAACGGCGAGGCATAGGAATCGTGGAAATCGGCATCGACGAGCGCGGCATAAAGCCCGCTTTCTGCCGGAAAGTTCGTTGGCGTCGCGGCTTTCATGGCGTGAGCCCGTGGCGCGGGCCGCTCCGAAGGGGAGGTCACAGCAACGGCACCAGCGACAGCGCGGCAATCAACAAAAAAACCGGCCATGCCAGATGATGGCCCCGCGTTGCCGCCAGCGTCGCCAGCCCGGTGACCAGAAATGTTGCGGCAACGATGCCCGGCACAACGCGGCCCAGCCCGCCCATCGGCGACAAGGCAATTGCGGCGAGTACGGCGGCAAAGCCCCACCATGCGACAGTTGTTAAGTGCCATGCGAAACGCAATACCTGTCGCGCAAACAGGCTTTTCTCCAGCAAGCCGTGACGCCGCTCCGGTGCCAAAAGCGGACCGACCAAGCGCCGCTCGCCAAGCGAAGAATGGATGGCTCCGACGGCAAACAAGAGGGACGCTGCCCCCAGCAGTGCAGCTTTCGTCATGCGCATCTCCCATTATCAATACGGTAGCGTATGGAATTGATTGCACTATCTCTTGCCGTTGTCAATACGCTATCGTATGGTGTGGCATGAGCAAGCGACTGGGCCGACAGGAGTGGATTGATGCAGGCCTGCGTGCGATGGCAGCCCAAGGGGCCGACGCCGTGCGCGTCGAGCGTCTGGCCGAGGCTTTGGGCGTCACCAAGGGCAGCTTCTATTGGCATTTCAAGGATCGAAACGCCCTACTGGAAGCGCTGCTCGAAGCCTGGCAGATGCAGGCTACCTACGCCATTATCGACCAGGTCGAAGCAAATGGCGGCGATTGCCGCGCGCGGCTCACCACCCTGTTCACGATTGTCGCAAGGGTGGACGGACGGTTGGATCGCGCTATCCGCACCTGGGCGGAACAGGACCCATCAGCCCGCAACGCGCTGGATCAGGTGGACAGCCGCCGCCTCGCCTATCTTGAGACGCTGTTTCTGGGCATGGGATTCAGCCTCCCCGCCGCCAATGCGCGGGCGCGGTTGGTCTATCATGCCCTCATCGGCCAGTTCACGATGGGCCCAGCCGTCGCTCACGGCGCTCGCCTCAGCGAATCCCTGGACATCATCCTGCCAATGCTGATTCGGGAGGGGTAGGTGCTGATTTGGTTTGATGGCCGATTTAGCTTGTTTCCCCGGCGGTGGAGAAATGTCCACGCGGGGAGCGAAGCGCAGCAACCCAGACGGCTCCGGAAACCTCTGAGTTGTTTCGCTGCGCTCGCAATGACAGCGGTACCGCGGGAAACAACCAATCCCTACCGCGCAAACTTCTTGTACTTCAGCTTGTGCGGGATCACTGAATCGACGCCAAGGCGCCGTTTCTTGTCTTCCTCATAATCGGCAAAATTGCCCTCGAACCACTCCACATGGCTGTCACCTTCGAAGGCCAGCATGTGGGTGGCAATGCGGTCGAGGAAGAAGCGGTCATGGCTGATGATCACGGCGCACCCGGCGAAATCCTGCAGGGCTTCTTCCAGAGCGCGCAGCGTATCGACGTCGAGATCGTTGGTCGGCTCGTCGAGCAGCAGCACATTGGCCCCGGTTTTCAGCATCTTGGCCAGATGCACGCGGTTGCGCTCGCCCCCTGACAGCATGCCGACTTTCTTTTGCTGGTCGGGGCCCTTGAAATTGAAGGTCGAGCAATAGGCGCGCGAGTTCATCTCGCGCTTGCCGAGATAAATGATGTCATTGCCGCCGGAAATTTCCTCCCACAGCGTCTTTTTCGGATCGAGCGAATCGCGCGATTGATCGACATAGCCCAGCTTGACGCTCTCGCCGATCCTGATGGTGCCGCCATCGGGCTTGTCCTGGCCGGTGATCATGCGAAACAGCGTGGTCTTGCCGGCGCCGTTGGGGCCGATGACACCGACAATGCCGCCTGGCGGCAGCTTGAAGGACAGACCATCGATCAGCAGGCGCTCGCCGAAACCCTTCGACAGATCGACAAAATCAATGACATTCTGGCCCAGCCGCTCGGCCACTGGAATGATGATCTGCGCCGTGGTCGGGGCCCTGTCGTTCTGCTTGGCCACAAGTTCATCATAGCGCGCAATACGGGCCTTGGATTTGGCCTGGCGGGCCTTGGGGCTGGAGGCAATCCACTCGCTTTCAGCTTCGAGGGCGCGCTGCAGGGCTTCGTCCTCGCGGCCTTCCTGCACCAGGCGCTTTTGCTTCTGCTTCAGCCAGCTCGAATAATTGCCCTCATAGGGGATGCCGCGACCGCGATCGAGTTCGAGAATCCAGCCGGTCACATTGTCGAGGAAATAGCGGTCATGGGTGACAATCAGGATCGCGCCGGGATAGTCGCGCAGATGGCCTTCGAGCCAATTGACGGTTTCGGCGTCAAGATGGTTGGTGGGTTCGTCGAGCAGCAGCAGTTCCGGTTTTTCCAGCAGCAGGCGGCAGAGCGCGACGCGTCGGCGCTCGCCGCCCGAGAGCGTGGCGATGTCGGCGCTGTCATCGGGGCAGCCCAGTGCATCCATAGCCTGCTGGATTTGAGAATCGAGATCCCAGAGGCCCTGCGCCTCGATTTCGTCCTGCAGCCTGGTCATTTCATCGGCGGTTTCATCGGAATAATTCATCGCCAATTCATTGTAGCGCTCAAGAATGGCGACCTTTTTGGCGACGCCAAGCTTGACGTTTTCGGTGACCGTCAGGCTTTCATCAAGCTGCGGCTCCTGCGGCAGATAGCCAACCCGCGCGCCTTCAGCGACAAAACCCTCGCCGGAAAAATCCGTATCGAGCCCCGACATGATTTTCAGGAGAGTCGACTTGCCCGAGCCATTGACGCCGAGCACGCCGATTTTAGCGTCGGGATAGAAGGAGAGGTGGACATTATCCAGCACCTTCTTGCCGCCGGGCCAGGCCTTGGTGAGGCCCTGCATATGATAAATGAACTGCCGTGCCATGATGTGCCGCGCTGTAAGGGGGATGTTGGAGCGCACTGGTAGCAGCGGGCGGGCATGCGGGCAAGCTTGGTGCTGCAGGATCACCTGCGGCGCGCCGGGCTGGCATGGTCGTGGGCGGCCCCTGTTCCGTTCATCCGTGGATTTGCACTGGACGACTAGCTGGCGTCTTCGCTATCGGCGCGGCAAACAGCATGAGAGAGCAAAGTCTGCGCCTCGGCACGCTGGCCCGGCTGGCTGATCAAGATGCGAAACAACGCATAACCTGTCAGCGTCGGGCTGGTGACGCGCAGATCGGGTGTTGGCTTATCGGGATCGTCATTGGCCTCGATATCGTCGATCTCGCTTTGTGTACCAAGAACAAGGCTGATCTGGCCCTTGATGGCTGCCTGATCGGTAACCGAAAAATACACCGGCCCGCCGATTTCATGGAAAGATACGGACATGAATTCATCACCGGGAACCCGGGCGACAATGCGCAGCGGCCCTTGTGCCAGATCAAAGCGACAAATGGCGGACACCAGATTGGGGTCGCGGCTCATGGAACCAAGGGTCGTCGCTTGCGGCTCCCCGGCAGCCGAGGTCGCCGAAATCACCGGTGCAGTCAGGTGGCTCACACTGAAATGCGGCAACATCAGCATGGAAGTGAGGTGAATAATCCCAGCAAGGCAGAGGGTTCCAAAGACCCAGGCTGGCCAACCGGTGCGCTCATGGACGGGCGTCATGACGGCACGCTCACGGGCAGGACTCACGGG
>DAICZI010000202.1 GCA_027311205.1 Beijerinckiaceae bacterium
GTTTGATTATGTGCTGACCGATTACCGGGCCGGCGATCTCGTCAAAATGTCGATTCTGGTCAATGCCGAACCGGTCGACGCGCTCTCGATGCTGGTGCACCGCGACCGGGCCGATACGCGCGGGCGGGCGATGGTGGAAAAGCTGCGCGAATTGATCCCGCCGCACATGTTCCAGATTCCCATCCAGGCGGCCATCGGCGGCAAGATCATTGCGCGCGAGACCATCCGGGCGCTGCGCAAGGACGTGACCGCCAAATGCTACGGCGGCGATGCCACCCGCAAGCGCAAGCTGCTCGACAAGCAGCGCGCCGGCAAAAAGAAAATGCGCCAGTTCGGCAAAGTCGAAATCCCGCAGGAAGCGTTCATTGCGGCGCTGAAAATGGATGCGTGAGGGGCCTTGACAGATGAGCACGCCCCATCGCTGGCCCGTGCGGGTCTATTACGAGGATACCGATTTTTCCGGCGCGGTCTATCACGCCAGCTATTTGCGGTTTTTCGAGCGGGCCCGCACCGAGATGCTGCGGGCGCGCGGCATCAACCAGAAAGACCTGTTCAGCCAGACCGGGCTTGGCTTTGTCGTGCGCAAGATGACGCTGGATTTCCAGCGTCCCGCTGAAATGGATGATGAGATCGTCGTTACAACCATGATCAGCGTGATCGGCGGCGCTTCGCTCACGCTGCACCAGACGCTGCACCGCGCCAATCAGGTTCTGGTGGCGGCCGAGGTGCTGGTTGCCTGCGTCAAGCAGGGCCGCGCCGCGCGCCTGCCATCAGCGCTGCGCGAGGCATTGCGGTGAGACACTGCAGGATGGGGCAAGGGTGCTGACATAGACTAAAAACCAATCACCAGTCATGGCGAGCACAGCTAAGCAACTCTGGCACCCGGCCTCACCGCTGCCGCCATATTGACTTGTTGGGCTGGCAAACCTACCCCTAAGGGGCAAGTGGGAGAAACACAGAATGGGCCTGCGGATATCTGGCAAGAATATGGACATGGGCGACGCGATGCGTGTGCATGTCCAGGAAAAGATGGCGGCGACTGTGGCGCGCTATTTTGAAGGCGCGCTGCAGGGCCATGTCGTGGTTGAGCCTGAAGGGAGCGGCTATCGCTCTGATTGCACATTGCATTTGCGCTCCGGTGCGACGATTGCCGCTGACGGCCGGGGTCAGGATGCCTATGCCGCCTTCGACAGTGCTGCCGAGCGAATTGAACGCCGCCTGCGTCGGCACAAAAGCCGCTTGCAGAACCATCACGCACCGGCAGTTGCCAACGAATCAGGGCCGGATCTGATGGCCGAGCAGGTGCTCCAGGCACCCGGCGACGATACTGAGATCGAGGCCTTTGTGCCCGCCGTGATTGCCGAAACGCACGCGCAGGTGCGGCGGTTGACGGTAGCCAATGCCGTGCTGGAACTCGATATGGCAGGCTCGAACGCGCTGGTGTTTCGCCATGCGGGCAGCAGCCGCGTCAACCTGGTCTATCGGCGTCATGATGGTCATATCGGCTGGATTGATCCGCTGTGGAGGCCGGACACGAGCACCGTCCACAAGTCCGGTGCGGCTGAACCAAAGAAGTCCTGACAATCGGTCGCAGATGTGCTAACCAACTGCCAGTGTGTACGGCATATAAATTGCGTGCACTTGCAACAGCCGATCCGTCTTGGATCGAAAAGGGAATATTCCTCCCATGTCCCTCGACGAACTGATTGTGCCTGGCGCGGTCTTGGCTGACCTTCCGGCGACCTCGAAAAAGCAGGTGCTGCTGGATTTAAGCGAAAAGGCAGCGGAATTCTGCGCATTGCCTGCCCGCGAAATATTCAACATCCTGCTGCAACGAGAGCGGTTGGGGTCAACCGGCGTCGGCAGCGGCATCGCCATTCCGCACGGAAAATCACCTCTGGCTGACCATATTTTTGGCATTTTTGCCCGGCTGGCGAAACCGATCGATTTTGAATCGATGGATGGCAATCCCGTTGATCTGGTGTTCATGATCCTCGCGCCCGAAGCGGCGGGGGCAGACCATCTGAAAGCGCTTTCGCGGGTGGCCCGCTTCCTGCGTGATCCGGCAACCGCAGCGCGTCTCAGAAGTGCCCGTGATGCCACCGCGCTTTACGCCACGATGATCCAGGAGCCGACGTCGAACGCGGCGTAAGGCCGCCTCACAGCCAAACGCGGGCGGCGTAATCCAGCGCGTAACGCTCTGGCGTGCTGGCTATGGCGGCCATGCCGGTGAGCACCGTATCAGCCGACGTCACCAGCCGCACCTCAATTTGCCGGGCCCGGTCAGCAATCGGGGCTTTGGCCTCGAAGGCGCGGGCAAAGGTCTTGCGATCCAGCAGGGGTTCAAGGCGGGGCAGAATGCCGCCTGCCAGGGTGACACCGCCCGTCGCCATGAACATCAGCGCCATGTCGCCGGCGAAGCGCCCGATGATGCGCCAGAACAGGCGCACGCTTTCTGCGGCCTCGCTGTCGGCCCCGGCCAAAGCTGCCGCGGAAATATCGGCGGCGCTGTCGATGCCGCCACTGGAAAATCCGACGAGGCGCCCTCGCGCCCGATGAATGCGCTCAAGGCCAGCGCCAGAAATCAAGGCTTCGACCGTGATCCGTCCATGCGCGCGCTCAAGCAGCGGCCAAAGCGCCATTTCCTCGTCGCTTTCGGCGCCAAATCCAGTGTGACAGGCCTCGCTCGCCAGCGCGGCATGGCGGCCCGCCACCTCCATCAGCGCCGCCGTGCCAAGGCCCGTGCCGGGGCCGAGAATGACTTGCGGCCCGTGCTGCGTCTGCGAAGGATCAGCCGCAGGCTTGACCACCAGGCAATCCTGCGGCCGCAAGACCGGCAGGGACAGGGCCTGCGCTTCAAAATCATTGAGCAAAAGCCCCTGCGCAAGCCCGGCCTGGCGGGCCACTTGCGGGCCATCAATATGCCAGTCGGCATTGGTCAGCTTCAGGCTGCGGCCAGCGACCGGCCCAGCGCCACAGGCCACGACCGAGCGCACATCACGCGCGATCTCACCCGCTCCGGCAAGGGCTTCAGCCAGACCGGCATAGCCTGCGGTACGCAAAAATACCGGCTGGGAGAGGGTCTCGGTCGGGGCTTGCTGGCGGGCGATGCGCACATTGGTGCCGCCGATGTCGCAGACCAGTACAGGAAACGGAAAATGCAAGGCCCGGCTCTCCAGCGCTCATGCGCGGCCATGACCGCGCCCCGGCTGTGGCATAGCCGCGATTGTCAGGGGAAGGAAGCCATTTTATGCGCTATTGTGCCAAGATCATCGGCCACAACGCCCAGCAGCGCCATCGCGCTTATGTCTGCGGCACTGAAGCCCTCGCGCCGCCATTCGGCCACAGGCTTGGCACCGCTGCTTTTGGCGAGCTTGCGGCCTTGCGAATCGAGCAAAAGGCTGTGGTGGCAATAGGTCGGCACAGGCAGATCAAGCACTGCCTGCAAAAGCCGGTGCAGGTAGGTCGCGTAAAAAAGATCGTCGCCGCGCACGACATCCGTGACACCCTGCAAGGCGTCGTCGGCGACAACGGCAAGGTGATAGCTTGCCGGAATGTCCTTGCGGCCAAGGATCACATCACCCCAGACCTGCGGCTCTGCCACCAGGTGCTTCCCGCTGCCGCGTGGCCACAGTTCCATGAAGGCAAGGCTCCGGTCGACCGCGGCGAGGGCGCTGGCCATATCGAGCCGCCAGCTAAACGGCGTGCCTGCCGCCATTTGTTCAGCGCGCTGACGGGCGCTCAGCAGGCGGCACGTGCCTGGATAGTGACGTACGCCATCGGGATCGCACGGCCAGTCGCTGCGTCCGGCGACCGCACGGGACACGTCCTGACGCGAGCAAAAACAGGGATAAAGCAGACGGCGGGCGACAAGGCCCTGAAGGATGGCGCGGTAGCGCGGAAAATGTTCCGATTGCCGCAGCACCGGTGTCGCCCAGGTGATGCCGAGCCACGCCAAATCCTCGCAAATCGCCGTTTCATATTCGGGGCGGCAGCGGTCGCGGTCAATATCCTCCATGCGCAGCAGCAGGACCCCACCGCCAGCCTGCGCCCGCTTGGCATTCAGCAAGGCCGAACGGACGTGGCCCAAATGCAAGCGGCCATTAGGCGATGGCGCAAACCGGAAAACGCTTGGCTTTGATCTGGTCATGGTGTGCCATATACCAAGATGGTGCGTCCGCGAACATCGCAGATTGGGAGTTGCAGATTGGAAGTTGATTGTGGCGATACCATGCCAGAGCGTGCCGGTCTGAGCGCCACAGCGGCACACCTGCTGCTGACCGAAGCGGCGCTGGCGCAGGCCCGGGCGCGTCTCGGTTTGTCGCCCGACGGCGCCGACGATCGCATCGCCGCGGAACAAACCGGAACGGTCAGACAAGCTAAGGCGGTTTTGGACGACTCGAAACTGAAA
>DAICZI010000203.1 GCA_027311205.1 Beijerinckiaceae bacterium
ATTATTTTGGCACCGAAGCGCTGCTGTTTGCGGGCGACACTTTGTTTTCGCTCGGCTGCGGACGGGTTTTTGAAACCCCGCTGCCCGTGATGTGGGATTCGCTCGCAAAGTTGCGCCATCTGCCGCCCGCCACCGCGCTTTACTGCGGACATGAATATACCGCGAACAATGGCCGGTTCGCGCTGACGATCGAGCCCGATAATGCAGCGCTGCACCAGCGCGTGGACGAGGTTGCGGCCTTGCGGGCGGCGGGCAAACCGACCGTGCCCTCAACGCTTGCACAGGAATTTGCCGCCAACCCGTTTTTGCGAGCCGATGAGCCGGGGCTGCAACGCGCGATAGGCATGGCGGGGGCTGATCCTGCGGCGGTGTTCGCGGAAATCCGCACGCGCAAGGACAAAGCATGATCGCAGCCGCCTTCACGGATCTTGTTCTGGCCATCGCGGCATTTGCCGTTGCCAGCGGGCCGGGACAAGGCCTGCCGGGCCTGCGCATCAGCAGCCTGGTGATTGGCATTGCTGCCCTGGTTGGGGCAATCACCTTTGCCGACCTGTTGCCGCTCTATGGCCTGCATGATGCCCTGACCCTCCTTGCCACCGCCAGCGGCCTGCCGCTGCTGGCGGTCAGCCTCATGCGGCCCGCCTTGCCGTTGGTGCGCCGCCCCGCCTATGCCTGGGCATTCGCCCTTGTTGCGGCAGCGGCGGGTCTTGCCGTGGTCGGGCTGAACGGCCCGAAAGCCCTGCTCGATGGCGTCGCCATTGTGGCGATGCTGGCGATTTTGCTCGATGGCGCCTTGCGTCTGGACCGGCCGCGCCAGATGGTCGGGCTGCTGCTGCTGCTCGGCGGTGCCAGCTTCCGCCTTGGATTCAACCTCGGTGCGCAGGTGCCTCCGGCGGCCTTTCTGCACAGCTTCATGGCAGCAGCGTTTCTGGTGATCTTGCGGTTTGTCAGCCTTGCCCAGCGCGAAGCGGAGCCCACGCTACGACAATCGTGAGCGATCCTGCGGGAAGTGTGCACAAAGGAAGCGACCGAAGCGCTGCGCCATCGCCACCGGCATGTCATGATATTCGTCACAGAGCGTCATGATGGTGTCGCGCGTCGGGCTGAAGCCGCGCAACTGCATCAGCAACCGCTCGGTCGTGGACCAGGCAAAGCATTGCGCACGGCAGACCACCAGCAAGAAATCCGCCCGTTGCAGAGAAAACAGCCGGAAGGCCGTTGCGACCGGCAATCGAGCAAGGTGCGCCAGAGCCTGAATGGCACAATCCGGCTCGCCGCGGTCAACATAAGCCATGATGTCGAGTTCGTGGATCGGGCGCAGACTGGCGAGTTTGGCCACCCGCTGATAGGAGCCTTCAAGCTCCGGTGGCACGGCGCAGGCCGGGGCCAGCGCCGTCGGCTGGCCGCGCCGCGACAAGGGGCGGCTGTCATCGTCAAGCACGTCAGCGAGGCGCCGCAAGGCCCCGACGCGGGCCGAATCCTCTTGCATTGAAATCGCCTGAACGATGTCCATCCCCAAACTAGCCTGCCTGACCATACACGCCTCCAACACCGCAACAAGTGAACCCTTGCAGACGAATTACACGTAAAGGTTGTAAATTTAATTAACGAGATTTATCAGGTTGCAGTCAACCCACGCCTATTCGCCGATATGATGCAGTTTTGCGCCCTGGGTTTTCAACCAGGCTTCGGCGCGGTCGACATCGCTGGAAAGTTGGTGCGCCACCTTCCAGAAGCGCGGCGAATGATCCATGTGCAGCAAATGTGCGACCTCATGGGCCGCCAGATAATCCAGCACGTAGGCTGGAGCGAACACAAGCCGCCAGGAAAAATTAAGATTGCCTGTGGATGAACAAGATCCCCACCGGCTGGTGGTATCGCGGATGGTGACACGCTTCACCGGCTTGCCGATTTTGCTGGCATGAAAGCGCACGGCGGCGTCCAGATCACGCTGCGCTTCGCGCTTCAGGTAAGCGAGCAACAGCCGGGGCACGTGGGCCTGCGGCCCCGATACGCAAAGGTTGAGGAACGGGCCGCCGCCTTCGCCACTCGCCTCGATGGTGACGTCACGCAGACCTGCAGGACGATGGACGACACGATGGGCAACGCCCCGCAAAGGAATAATCGCGCCGGGAGCCAGCGCCACAGTAGCGGGCAAGCGTCGCAAGCGCTCGCTCATCCAGCCCTTCTGGCGCTCAAGAAAATCGCGTGCCACCGCCAGCGTCACATTTTGCGGCAAGGTCAACACGAAATCGCGGCTGGCGTTGCGCAGTCGCAAGGTCATGCGTCTGGCGCGCGGTGAACGCCGCAGGGCAACGCTATGCGCATCGCCCTCAAGCGTTACGCTCAGATGTGAGGTCAGGGCTTCAGTTGACCGGAGTCGAATCGGCGCAAACATATGCCATCATAGAAGATAGCCGCGCCCACGCCAATTCACCCCACCAGCTCCAGCCGCTTTTTGCCAGCCTTGCTCGCGCTTTGCTGCGTGATGGTGCCGATAAAATCATTGATGCGCGGCGCGATCTCGGCGCGGAAACGCGAGCCGTTGAACACGCCGTAATGGCCAACGCCTAGCTGCAAATAATGCGCCTTGCGCGAAGCCGGGATGTTGGGACAAAGATCATGTGCCGCCAATGTCTGGCCAACGCCGGAAATATCGTCCTTCTCGCCCTCGACCGTCAACAGACCGCAGCGGGAAATGGCCTTCAAATCCACCAAAGAACCACGATGCTTCATGGTGCCCAGCGGCAGGGAATGTTCGACAAACACAGTTTCAATGGTTTGCAGATAATATTCGGCTGTCAGGTCCATCACCGCCAGATATTCATCGTAAAAGTCGCGGTGCTTTTCCGCCAGATCGCCATCGCCTTCAACCAGATGCTGGAACATATCGCGATGCGCATCGACGTGACGATCATAATTCATCGCCATGAAGCCGGAGAGTTGCAGATAGCCGGGGTAGACCGCGCGGCCCGTGCCGGGTTGGGGAAATGGTACATACTGGATGCAATTATCGGTGAACCATTGCGTGCCGCGCTCTTGCGCCAGTCTGTTCACGGCCGTCGGGCTGCGACGGGTATCAATCGGCCCACCCATCAGAGTCATCGACAGCGGCGCGGCAGGGTCGCCCGCCGCCTCCATCAAAGCCACAGCGGCAATCAGCGGCACCGAGGGCTGACACACGCCCAAAGTGTGCAGGCCACTTCCAGCAAATTCATCGCTTTGAAGCCGTTGCGAAATCTCGATCAGATAGTCGATGTAATCATCAAGATCGAAGGCGCCAGCCAACATCGGCACGGTGCGCGCATCCTGCCAATCGGTGATGAACACTTCGTAATGGGGCAGAAACGCCTCGACTGTGCCGCGCAGCAGCGTGGCATAATGACCCGAAAGTGGCGCAACAATCAGCAGTTTTGGCTGCGGCGCGTGCGGCCGCTCAAAATCGCGCACAAAATGAAGCAGGCGGCAGAATGGCTTCTGCCAGACGACCTCCTCGTGGACACCAACCCGCTCGCCGGCCACCAGCGTCGAAGTCAGATCAAAAGCAGGCTTGCCATAGCGCCGCGTCATGCGCTCGAACATTTCGGCACCAGCAGCGATCTTGCGACCCAGGTTGGTATGGGCCAAGGGATTGGCAGGATTATTGAAAACGAGCTTTGTCGCATCTGACCACGCCCGCGCCGGTGCCAATGACATCATTGTCATTTCGTACATGTTATATGAAAAGCGAACCATAGCCACCGCACCTCCGGTTACGGTATATAATGGTACCTACCGAAACCTTGAGACAACCCTACTATCGGACCAATATGGGGTTAAAATGCTGCAGTGCACGAAATTTGTCGGCTTCTGCGTTAAATTTGCAACACCCTGCAATAATGCCTAGACCGTCTGAACCTCCCGTGAACCCCAAATTGACCCCGCAAACATGAGCCATATCAACACGATCAGCATCGCGGCAACGCGCCAGGCCCGGGGCCTGCGGGTTGACACGCTGGTGCGGCTGCGCTGGCTGGCCGTGCTGGGCCAGACGCTGGCGGTGGTGGGAACCGCCTATGGCCTCGGCTTTCACCTGCCACTGGTTTTATGCGCGCTGGTGATTACTGCTTCCGTTTGGGTCAATATCGGCCTGCGGCTGCTCTACTCGCGCAATGATCGACTGCGCGAAGCGTCGGCCGCCAAGTTGCTGGCTTATGATATATTCCAGCTTTCGGCGCTGCTCTACCTTACGGGCGGTCTCGAAAACCCGTTTGCGTTGCTGTTTTTGGCACCCGTGATGATTTCGGCTGAGTCGCTGTCGCCGCGCTACACCATCCTCGTGGGTCTGCTGGCAGCGGCGCTGATCAGCTTGCTGGCGGTGATTCACCTGCC
>DAICZI010000204.1:0-266 GCA_027311205.1 Beijerinckiaceae bacterium
TCAGGAAGCCGAGTGGCCAGCAGATGGCGGCGACGATGCCTGCCGTGCGCGGCCCGACCCGTTCCAGCCAGCCGCCAAACAGCGCAGCAGATGAGCCCAGAAGGACAATGCCGATGGCAAAGGTCAGCGATACGCTGAAAATCGACCAGTCGCAGGTGGTGGTGAAAAGCTCGTTGAACAGACCCGACCCAGCCGGGCAGGCGACCGGTTTCGTGCCATTCAGCAGGTGGGACCGCGGCAGCCAGAACACCACGAGCCCATAGGCC
>DAICZI010000204.1:276-4371 GCA_027311205.1 Beijerinckiaceae bacterium
GGCCATACCAATGCACATATGAATGGCGACGGCGGCAGACGGTATTGTCCAGCGGTTGAAGCCAGGCTTGGCGACAATACTCGAGCGCGAAAAAAAGCCGCCTGACGCCGCAGGCGCTGCAGCAATTGCCGTAGTTGACATGAGTTTCCTCCCAGTTGCGTTAACGTCACGCCAGCGGTCACCGCCACATTGGATTTTGAACAAATCTCTCGCGCGCAACGGGTATTTAACCCAAAATTCTGCAGATGATGCATAGTCTTTCGTCGCAAATTGTGATCCTCGCGTAAGCGGGCGCTTTTTGCCAAAAATTGCTTATTGTCTATAAACATCATAGATTTATGAGGTTATCCACAGTCTTTGTTGACCGGCGCTCTCAGGGCGAGGATATATTCCAGTCCGTCCCTGGAACCTCCAGGGTCGAATTTTAAAAAGGCCTTTCATCATGAACAAAGCCATTGCCGAATTTATCGGCACCTTTACGCTTGTCTTCATCGGTTGCGGCGCGGCTGTCATCGGTGGCATGGGCAAGGGTGCCACCGCCATTGACGTGCTGGGCATTGCCTTCGCCTTTGGCCTCGCCATTGTCGCCATGGCCTATGGCATCGGGCCGATCTCCGGTTGCCATGTCAACCCGGCTGTGAGCTTTGGGGCCTGGGTCGCCGGTCGCATCAGCACCGCCGATCTCGTGCAATACGCCATTGCCCAGGTGTTGGGTGCCATCGCTGGTGCCGCCGTGCTTTACATCATCCTGTCGGGCAAAGCTTCCGGCTGGAACGGCGGCTTGGGACAAAATGGCTGGGGCGCTGGGTATCTTGGTGAATATTCAACCCTTTCAGCCTTCGTGTTCGAGATGGTGGCGACCTTCATTTTCCTCACCTGCATCCTTGGCGTCACGCAGCAGGGCGGGCCTTCGCAAACTGCCGGGCTGGCGATCGGCCTGACGCTCTGCGCCATTCATATTGTCGGCATCAATGTCACAGGCGTTTCGGTCAACCCGGCGCGCTCTATCGGCCCAGCCCTGATCGGCATGGGTGCCAATCCGCATTACGTCGGGCAATTGTGGCTGTTTATCATCGCGCCGCTGCTGGGCGCAGGTGCAGCCGGGCTGCTGTTTCGCAGCAACGTCTTGACGGCAAAGCCGTAAAATACGAGCGCATCGAGGCAGTCCAGGGGCTGGCGGACGGCTTCGCGCTGCGCTCATGGCCTGGCGGCACGGGCCCGTTGCAGCCGGGGCCAGGCGATAATGACCGCGACCACCCCATGCAGCGCCAGCGCGAGCACAATCAGGAGTGCGAGGTGGCTCCAGTCCAGCACCTTCTGCACCATCGCAAAGCGCAACGTCCACAGGGAAAACGGCAGCAACAACACCACGGCGGTCATGACGCCGGGATTGCGCTGCCGCGTGGGCACAAGCAGCGCGATGTGGGCCATGGCATTCACCAGCGATACCGCCACCATGGTGAGGCCGAGCCACATTAGGCCCGGCAGCACCTGTTGCGGGATGGCGCCCAGCGCAATCGGCACCCAAACCATCACGATATTCACAAAGGCAATTGCCCCCGCCGAGGCTGGACGCAAAGGGTCGCCAGAGTGGAATACCTTGGTATTGACATAGCGGCGAAACCCGCCCGGCCAGAGATGCTCCTCGATTTGATGGATCATGTAAACCGGCAGGTGCAGGGCCAGCAGCAATGGCAGTGACGTCAAGGCCTGTTGCCATGCCGGAAGCAGACCCGCCAACGCCGCCACAATCAACCATGGCAGCGCCCGCTGCCAACGCTCGGAAACAATATGGGCAAAGCCCTTCACGATTTGCCGACGCCAATCGGCGGTGCATCGGTCATGCCTGCCAGCACTTCGGCGACATGGCGCACCTGCACTTTGCTGCCCTGCCGCGACAGCTTGCCGGCCATGTTCATCAGACAGCCCAGATCACCTGCCAGCAGGGTCGGCGCGCCGGTGGCAACGATATTATCGACTTTTTGGCTGACTATGGCGTTGGAAATCTCGCCATATTTCACGGCAAACGTGCCGCCAAAGCCGCAGCAGACATCGTTTTCGGCCATTTCCGTAAGGGTCAGCCCCTCGACGCTGGCCAGCAGTTGGCGTGGTTGCGCCGCAACACCAAGCTCGCGCAGGCCCGAGCAGGAATCATGATAAGTGACGGTGCCAGGATAGCGCGCGGTGACTTTTGTGACCATCAGCACATCCGTGAGAAAGCTCACAAGCTCATGGCATTTATCGGCAAAAGCCTGCGCTTTGGCCGCCATATCCGGCTCGCCCGCGAAAAGTTCGGGATAATGGCGCGCCATCATGCCGCCGCATGAGCCCGAGGGTATCACCACATAATCGTAGCCCTCAAACGCCTGCATCACCACCAGCGCCAGCGCCCTGGCGGTGGCGCGGTCGCCGTTATTGTAGGCGGGCTGGCCGCAGCAGGTCTGGCTCGGTACCTCGACTACGCAGCCCGCGTCCTCCAGCAGCTTGACCGCCGCAAAGCCGACGCTGGGGCGAAAAAGATCAACAAGGCAGGTGGCATAAAGGCCGATGCGCGGCTTACCGGCAGGTGTTTTGGCGGAAGGTGTCTCGGCGGGATTTGTCATGGGTGGCATGTCCTGAGGTGTTCGAGCATTTATGGGCATTCAGCGCGGCAATGGTCAATCTGGCACATCAGGCCTCATCGAGCCCGATATCGACCGCGCTTGCGCCCTGGGTGATGCGGCTGGTTGAAATGTACGCGACGCCGGTCTCGGCAATGGCGCGAATGGTTTCAAGGCGCACGCCGCCCGATGCCTCAAGCGGCACGCGGCCTCCAGCACGGTGCACCGCCTCGCGCATGTCGGCATGGGACATATTGTCGAGCAGGATGACATCGGCCCCTGCTGCCAGTGCGGCATCGACTTGATCCAGCGTGTCGCATTCAACCTCGATTTTGGTCAGCAGCGGCGCACCGGCGCGGGCTTTGGCCACGGCTGTGGCAATGTCGCTCGCCACCGCGAGATGATTGTCCTTGATCAGCACGCCGCCATCGAGGCCAAGACGGTGGTTGGCCCCGCCGCCGCAGCGCACCGCATATTTTTCCAAGGCCCGCAGGCCCGGCGTGGTCTTGCGGGTGTCGATCAATCGGGCGGCCGTGCCTTTGATTTCTTCAACATAGCGGGCCGTCAGTATCGCAATGCCGGAAAGGTGCTGCACGATGTTCAGCGCCGTGCGCTCGGCAGTCAGCAGGCTGCGGGCGGGGCCTGTAACCTGCATGATGGCTTCATCGCGCGTGAGGGACGCGCCATCCTGGGCGATGTGGTTGACGATGATACTGGGGTCAAAGCGCTGAAACACCTGCGCGGCAATGCCGACGCCTGCCAGCACCAGCGGCTCGCGCGCTTTCATCACAAACCGCGCCGCAGCCCCGGCCTCGATCATCAGTTCGGCCGTCAGGTCGCCGGCTCCGACATCCTCATGCAGCCAGAGGTCAATCAGGGCGTTGAGGCGATGGGGGTCGAGCATGGAACAGCCGGGAAAAGAGGCAGGGTCACCGCCTTGTAGCGGCGCTTGACCCCGGCGACAAGCCGGAAGCCCCGACAAGTCCACGCGCCGCGCGCATCAAGACGCGCGCCGCCACAGGCATCAGCGCATCGGGAAAGTCATAGTCGGGGTGATGCAGGCTGGCATGGGTTTCCCCGGCACCCAGAAAGAACATCGCCGCCGGAGCCGCCTGGCCGAAGCGGCCGAAATCCTCCGAAGCGCGCATCGGAAGAGAGCCCCGCTCATGGGCAATGCCCTCGGCATCAAGCGCGCGGGCCAGGTGGGCGACGGCTTCTGGCGCATTTTCGACATGGGCGAAAATGTCGGCATACGACACACCGAGGCCCAGCCCCTGTGACGCAGCCGTGGTCCGTGCCAGAGCTTCGGCGCGCGCGCAGAGGGCCGCCATGCGGTCATCAGTCAGAGTGCGCAGCGTTGCCCAGATTTCTGCGGCGCCAGGAGAAACCCCGAATGCCGCTTCGCCCATCTGGCAATGGGTGACTGTCACCATGGAAAAATCCGCGCCAGGCGCCAGCGGTGTGCCCAATTGCGTCAGGCCGGGCAGCAGCACAG
>DAICZI010000205.1:0-241 GCA_027311205.1 Beijerinckiaceae bacterium
ACGCAATACGGTGTCTGGTATAGAAGTCACCCCTGGCGGCCCTAATCCTGCTGGCATCATCACCGCCCATTTGAGCGAGTTTCAGGTGACTTTGGGCTATGCTTATCATTTCGATGTACCCAAAGCCCCGGTACGCAAACAACAGTTCTGACGTTCCACAACAATAATAAATTGATGATCCAGGTCCCGGCACACCCGCGAAGGTGTGCCGAAGGCTGAGGCTTGCTCGCAAGGAGGAAAA
>DAICZI010000205.1:251-4369 GCA_027311205.1 Beijerinckiaceae bacterium
GAATGACGCTTGCTGTTTTATGGGCCGTTGGCAGCTTGGTCGGCGCGCAGGCAGCCGGATCGGTCTATGGCAAATGGAAACGACCGGATGGCTCGGTGGCGCTGGTTTCGGCCTGCGGCGGCAAGCTCTGCGGCCACCTCATCAGCGGGCCACAGACCGGCTATGAGATGTTTCATGGCATGGCCAAGACCGGTGCCGACAAATGGCAGGGCAACACGATGAAGAACCCGTCCGCACCGGGATTTATGACCTTCAACGGCACGGCGATCCTGTCCGGCAACACGCTCAGCGTGCAGGGCTGCGCCATTGGCAATTCCATGTGCGGGCATGAGAACTGGACCAGGGTAAAATAGGCGGGCCGCATCCCTCGATGATCACGCCATTTCGGCAATAGTCGATGTGACGCCGCATGGGGCCGCCTGGCATGACCAGCCAGGGCCATGTCGCAGGCCAAAGCCCCCGCAAGCACCGCCTGCCCTTAGGCTGGCCTTTCCAAATTCCCCATTCTGTCGCAGACTGATTTCGAGCTTGACGCTGAAACAAGGCGCAGAACAACCAGGGGAGTGGGCGCTCGATGGGAATAATCGCGCGACTGAAGAGTGAGTGGGCCTATCTGCACGGTTTGCGCCGGGCCTTGCAGCAGACCAGCGCTGTCGAGCGAACGCCGCACATCACCATGCGCGAAATGGCCGAGACGGTTGCTGCCGTCCATCCGGACAAGATGGCGTTGATTTCGCAGCAGGAATCCTACACCTACGGGGAGCTCGACCGCCGCGCCAACCAATATGCCCGCTGGGCGCTGGCGCAAGGCCTCAAAAAAGGCGATTGCGTGGCCCTGTTCATGTTGAACCGGGCCGAATATATCGCAGCCTGGCTCGGCATTGTGAAGGCCGGCTGCGTTGCGGCTTTGCTCAACAACAGTCTCAATGGCCGCTCCCTGGCCCATTGCGTGCGCATCGCCTCGGCGCAAGTCCTGATTGCCGATGCCAGTCTGATGCCCGCTGTCGATAGCGCCCGCGATTTCTTCGATGTCCGTCTCAAGGTGCTATGCTACGGCGACAAACGCCGCGGTCATGATCCGCGCCTGGATTTAATCTTGCAGGAAATCTCTGGCGACGCCCTGACCAGCGCAGAGCGGGTGCCTTTGACCATCGCCGATCGCGCTATATTTGTCTATACATCCGGCACCACGGGACTGCCCAAAGCTGCCAACATCCGCCATTCGCGGTTGCTGCGGATCATGGCGGGTTTTTCTGTTGTTACCAATGCCAAGCCTGATGATCGCATGTATGTAACTCTGCCGCTCTATCACGCCACGGGTGGCATATGCGCGGTCGGTGCGATGCTCTGGGTCGGCGGCTGCACCGTCATTGCCGAAAAATTCTCCGCGCGCCAGTTTTGGAGCGACATTGTCACTCAGAAATGCACGCAATTTGTCTATGTCGGTGAAATGTGCCGCTACCTTCTGGCAGCGCCAACCAGCCTGAATGAAACCGCTCATCACCTGCGCTCCTGCTTTGGCAACGGCCTGCGCGGCGATATTTTCGAGGCGTTCCGCGACCGGTTTTGCATCCCCAAAATTACCGAGTTCTATGCCGCCACCGAGGGCAACATCTCGCTGGTGAATTTCGATTCCATGCCCGGCGCGGTCGGACGTATTCCGGCCTGGGCCAAAAACAAGCTTCGGGTGCGGATCATTGAATTCGATATCGAATCCGAACAGCCCATACGCAGCGCCGATGGCTTTTTCCAGGAATGCGCCAATGGTGAAACCGGCGAGGTGATCGGCGAGATCGTCAATGATCCCAAAGTGCCGATCGGAAGTTTCGACGGCTATGCCGACCAGGCTGCCACCGAGAAAAAGATTTTGCGCGATGTTTTCAAGAAGGGCGATGCCTGGTTTCGCTCCGGCGATTTGATGAAGCGCGACGCCCTCGGCTATTTCTATTTTGTTGACCGGATCGGCGACACCTTTCGCTGGAAAGGCCAGAATGTCTCGACTGGAGAAGTTTCCGCCGTCATCACCGCTTTTCCCTCGGTTGAAGATGCCAATGTCTACGGCGTCACGATCCCGCATGTCGATGGCCGGGCCGGCATGGCGGCGCTGTCGCTGTCTGATCCGGCGAAGTTCAAGCTTGAGAATTTTCGCCAGCACCTGATCGAAAACCTGCCGGACTATGCCAGACCATTGTTCCTGCGCATTCAGGATCACATGGATCTCACCGGAACCTTCAAGCAGCGCAAGGTGGATCTGGTCTCTCAGGGCTTTGATCCAGCCAAAACCCCGGAAAGTCTTTGGTTCAACGACAACGCCAAAGCCGAATTTGTGCGGATTGATGCCGCAATCTTCGAGAAGCTCTGCACGGGCGGCTACAGGTTTTGATGCGGCCGGGGCGAGTAACCGGCAACCGCCCGCCGATGACGCTGCATGTCCGCCCAAAAGACCTTTGGACATATAAAGACTTGGGTGACATATAAAGTCACAGCCAGAAATGATAGCGGGTTTTGAACCGGCCCTTGGCCCATTCAAAACCCGCGATAAGAGACATTTCGAAGCAACGCCGACGCCGTTCAGCGGGGGCGCTGCTCACAGGGTTTCAGCCCCGCTTAGCTGGCGATCAACCCGCCGACCGACTTCCAGTGTGCACCATCAAAATTCTGCATTTGCAGCGCGCGGATCGGCGCGTAATTGGTCGCCGAGGTGTTGAGCTTGATGCCCGGCAAAAACGTCGCGCAGGTGAAATTCTTCAGGCTTTGCGCTTCCTTCAGAATGTTGGCGCGCGACAGATTGTTGCCGCACTGCTTCAGCACATGCACCATGGTTTGCGCTGCCCCATAGGCATAGGATGCGTTGACATCAACAATCGTCGCCTGGTTCATATATTTATTGCAGAAGGCGACCCATTCCATAATGCCGGGGTCTTTGGCCATGATGGGATCTGACGCGTCTTTGACATAACCTGCTGTAAAAAGACCTTTGGCGGCGTCAAGACCTGCCGCTTTCAAAATTGGAAAAGAAGCCGACACATTCGAGATGTAGCGCACGCCCTTGAAGCCCACGGCAAAGGATTTATGCACCGCCTGCGCGCCAAATTTCGGCGTGGCCGCGAACAGCAGGGTGTCAACGCCCGCGCCCTGCAATGTGACAATCTGCGAATCGATGCTGGGCTCTGACACCTCATAGGACACAGTTTTGGCAATCATGCTGGCTTTGTCGCCGGTCAACACCGATTTCAGGCCCGTGATGTAGTCCTGCCCGAAATCATCGTTTTGGTAGAGCACACCAATCTTGGCTTTAGGGTTGTTGGCGAGAATATGCTTGGCGTAGATCGCCGCTTCGGATTGGTACTTTGGGTTGAAACCTATCGTCCATGGGAAATGTGTCGGGTCGCTGAAAATCGCCGCGCCGGAAGCTACAAACAACTGCGGAATTTTGGCGTTGTTGAGATATTTCATGATTGCGGCATTGGACGGCGTGCCGAGGCTCTGGAAAATGAAGGCGACCTTCTCCTGCTCGACCAGCTTGCGGATATCTTCGACCGCCTTGGGCGGGCTATAGCCATCATCAAGGCTGATCAGGCTGACCTTGCGGCCATTGATGCCGCCCTGGGCATTGATCATGTTGAAATAGGCCACTTCCGTGCGGCCAACGACGCCATAAGCCGAGGCCGGGCCGGAATAGGCCATGGTCTGGCCGATGCGGATTTCCGTGGGGCTGATGCCGGGCATATCATCGGCAATAGCCGGCAGAGTTGCACCAGCCGCCACAGTGGCGGCGGCACCTGCAGCTAGCAGTTCGCGACGTGATATCATGGTGTTAGCTCCCTTGGGTTGTCCTGCGGTGATCATCCGCAGGTTGGTTGCCGACCCTTGTGGCCGACAATTCCGGAGGCGCGGCAGGTGATGATGTCATCATCAAGCCGCGCAAGTAGGTCATGACGCGCTGCGTCGCACCCGCAATGCCATGCGGTGCCAGTAGCAGCATCAGGATGAGGAACACGCCATAAACCGCCCAAGGCAGGGCTTTGGCGCTTTCACCGAACATGCCGGAGAATGAATCGGCGAGGTTGGGCACAAATTCAATGAAAATCGCGCCCGCCAGCATGCCCCACAGCGAC
>DAICZI010000206.1 GCA_027311205.1 Beijerinckiaceae bacterium
GATCAGCGCCGACGGGCCAGCAATGCAGTATTCTTCCCCAGCAAGGCGGTTCAGGCCATAGGCAAGGCCCGCGTTGAGATAGACCTGCAGCAGGATCGGCACGGCGATAAGCGCAATGATGAGGGGCTGGGCGACAATCTCGCGGCCCTGAAAGCCAAACAGCAGCACGAGTGTCGCCAGAAGGGCGACGAGCGAGACCGGATTCAGCCTGCGCAAAAGGTCAGCCAGCGCGTTGTCCCCGCCCCGTCGCAGCATGTTCTGGCGCAAGACCTGGGCAATGATGACGGGCACAAGGATGTAAAGCACGACCGATAGCACGAGCGTGTGCCATGGCACGACGATGGCCGACAGCCCGAGGAGCAGGGCAACAATCGGCGCGAAAGCGACAATCATGATCGTGTCGTTGAGGGCGACTTGTGACAAGGTGAAATGCGGTTCGCCCTTCAACAGGCTGCTCCATACAAACACCATGGCCGTGCAAGGCGCTGCCGCGAGCAGGATCAGTCCGGCGACATAGGAATCGACCTGGCTGGCGGGCAGCCATGGCCGGAACAGATATCCCAGGAACAGCCAGCCGAGCAGCGCCATGGAAAACGGCTTCACCGCCCAATTGACAAACAGTGTCACGCCAATGCCGCGCCAATGCCGCATCACCCCCGACAAGGCCGAAAAGTCGATTTTGAGCAGCATCGGGATGATCATCAGCCAGGTCAGAACCGCCACGGGCAAGTTGACTTTGGCAATTTCGAGCGCACCGATCAGGTGGAAGGTTCCCGGCAAGCCGTAGCCAAGCGAAACGCCGACGACAATGCAGAGAAACACCCAAAGGCTCAGGAAACGCTCAAAAACCGACATGGGGTACATTCTTTTCTGCAAGGAACTGGAACTGGGGCGGTGTTGCGGCAGGCGTGGCCAAAATTTTCGCGCAGCGAGCGCTCACAAAACCCGTCGGCCGGCGTCATCAAGCACCCGTTCGCCATCCTCCTTGGTGAAGGGGCCGGTCTGCTGGGGGAGAAGGTCCAGGACCGCCTCGGAGGGACGGCAAAGCCGCACGCCGCTTGGCGAAACCACAATCGGGCGGTTGATGAGGATCGGGTGCTCAACCATGGCGCTGATGAGGGCGGCATCGTCGAGAGCCGGATTGTCGAGACCAAGCTCGTGATAGGGCGTGCCTTTTTCGCGCAGCAAGGCGCGGGCCGACATCCCCATGCGGGCCAGCAAGCGCTCCAGCATGGCGCGCGAGGGCGGCGATTTGAGATATTCCACGACATGAGGCTCAATCCCGGCATGGCGGATCAGCGCCAACGTGTTGCGCGACGTGCCGCAGGCCGGGTTGTGGTAAATGACAATGTCCATCACGTATTCACCTCAGGGCTGGAAAACGCTGTATTGCCGCAGCCCCTCACATCGTCGAGCAAAGGCGCGCAAAGCTCAGGGCGCCCGCCGCAGCAGTCCTGCACGAGATCACGCGCCAAAGCGTGAAAGGCTGCGATATTGGCGCGGTAGATGATCGACCGGCTGTGGCGCTGGCCGACGACCAGACCCGCCCGTGCCAGCACGCTGATATGCGCCGAGAGGGTATTGTGCGGCACGTCCAGCGCCCGCGCCAATTCCCCCGCCGCGAGCCCGCCGGGCTCATGGCGCACCAGCAGGCGGAAAGCCGCCAGCCGCGTGGATTGTGCCAAAGCCGCAAGGGCCAGAATGATTGTTTCATTGTCCATATGTCGAGACTAACGGACATAAATGAAATGTCAACACGAACTGCGATTGGGGAGACGCGCTGGCATCGCCCGCAACGGGCTTCATTGCGGCAAGCTTGCGGGCAAGTCCAATTCCGCAGCAATCCAGCCACTGAAAGCCCGCACGGCGGGGCGCTGACGCACGCCAGCGGGGCAGACGAGAAAATGGCCGATATAGGTTACGTCCTGGGCGCGGCCCTTGAGCGGCGCGACGAGATCGCCGCGAGCGATTTCGCGCTCGGCAAGGCGGGTTGATTCCAGCGCGATGCCCATGCCATCGACCGCAGCGGCTATCGCCATGTGACTGCGGTCAAACCGGTTGCCGTGCGCGGCAGGCGGGATAATGCCATTGGCGGAAAACCACGCAGGCCAGCGCACTTGCTTGTGGGCGCTTTCAATCAGACTGAGTTTCAGGAGATCACCCGCCTCGATGATGGTTTTTGCCAGATGCGGCGCGCAGAGCGGCGTCACCACTTCTTCGCCGAGTGGGCGCACCAGCAAGCCACTGTCGCGCGGCGGCCCATAGCAAATGTCCATATCGGTTTCATCACGCAGGAAGCGGGCATAATCGGTATCGGCCGCCAGCCGCACTTCGAGGCCGGGATTGGCCTGCAGGAAATGCCGCAACCTTGGCATCAACCATTGCGTCGCAAAAGACGGTGCGCAATGCAGCCGCAGCAAATGCCGCGAACGGCTGGCAACCTGTCCAAGACCGAGGCGAAAATGCTCGAACCCGGTTTCGACATGGCGATACAAAGCCTCGCCTGTCGGATTGAGCCGCACACTGCGCCCTTCGCGCTCGAAGAGTTCGTCGCCGATGATATCCTCAAGTTTGCGCACGGCATGGCTGACAGCGCTGGGCGAAATCGACAATTCTTCGCTTGCCGCGCGGAACGAACCGGTACGGGCGGCAGCTTCAAAGGCGCGCAAGGCGCTGAGGGGCAGGCTCTGCATGCCGATACATGACTCCAATTCATCTGATGATGCAAATTTAATGTTTGATTGCGCCGCAATTCATCAGCAATTTGCATCCCATGGAGGGCGAGATGCTGCTGACGGGAAAAACTGCGATCATTTCCGGCGCCGCTGGCCCGCGTGGCATAGGCTTTGCCACCGCAAAGCTGTTCGCCGCGCACGGTGCCCGCGTCGCCATTTTGGACATTGATGGCGAGGGTGCGCAACGCATCGCGCTGGAGCTCGGCTCGCAGCACCTGGGGCTGGCCTGCGATGTGACCGACAAGGCGTCATGCCTGCGGGCGGTCGATGGCGTCGTCAAAGCCTTCGGGCAGGTTGATATTCTGATCAACAATGCCGGCGTGACGCAGGCGATCAAGGTCTGGGACATTGACGAAGCCAGTTGGGAGCGTGTGCTCGATGTGAATTTGCGCGGCGTGCTGCTGCTGTCGCAAGCCGTCATGGGTCCGATGCGCGCCCGCAAATCCGGGGCGATAGCCTGCATGTCATCAGTTTCGGCGCAGCGCGGCGGCGGCATCCTGGGCGGCGCGCATTATTCGGCGGCCAAGGCTGGCGTGCTCGGGCTGGCCAAAGCCATGGCGCGCGAATTGGGCGGCGACGGTATCAGGGTCAATTGCGTGACGCCCGGCCTGATCCAGACCGATATCAATGCCGGCAAAATCTCCGATCAAAAGCGCGTGGAAATCCTGGCGGGCATACCGCTGAACCGGCTCGGCGTTCCGCTTGATGTCGCCAACGCCTTTTTGTTTCTGGCCTCCGACCTGTCGTCCTATCTCACCGGTGCCGTCATCGACGTCAACGGCGGGATGTTGATCCATTGAGCGCGCCTGTGACCGGCGCTGCATCTGGACATAATCGCGAGCTTGAGCAGCGCGCCTATGCCATCAGGCGCAACGCCTTGTTGATGGGCAAGGTCCAGGGGCAAGGCTACATCGCCCAGGCGCTCGACATTGCCGACGTGCTGGCGGTGTCTTATTTCCACGCCATGACGCATCGCCCCAGCGACCCGCACTGGGAAGGCCGTGACCGGTTTTATCTGTCGATCGGCCATTATGCCATCGCCCTTTATGCGGCGCTGGTCGAGGCGGGCATCCTCGCCAAGGATCAGATCGAGACTTATGGCGGCGATGACAGCCACCTGCCGATGTCGGGCATGGCGACCTATACGCCGGGCATGGAAATCACCGGCGGTTCGCTCGGCCAGGGACTTTCGGTTGCGGTGGGGGCTTGCCTTGGGCTGAAACGCAAGGGTTCAAAATCCTTTGTGTTCAACCTTCTGTCCGATGGCGAGCTTGGCGAGGGTTCAACCTGGGAAGCGGCGATGGCGGCGGCGCACTGGAAGCTCGACAATCTGGTAGCTGTCATCGACAACAACAACCAGCAAGCCGACGGGCCGTCGCGTCACATGCTGTCGAGCGAACCGCTGCATGAAAAATGGCGTGCATTTGGCTGGTTCACGCAGCGCGTCGACGGCAATGACATTGCCACGCTGGTCGCTGCCTTTGATGCGGCCAAAGGCCATGCCCAGCCTGTGCCGCGCGTCATCATCTGCGACACGAAAATGGGCCGGGGCGTACCGTTTCTGGAGGCACGCGAGCGCAATCACTTCATGCGGGTCGATGCCGACGAATGGGAC
>DAICZI010000207.1 GCA_027311205.1 Beijerinckiaceae bacterium
GCCCGCAAGATCGCGGCCTCGAAGACCTTCGACAATTCGACGTCCTGCTCGTCGGAGAATTCATTGGTTATCGTTGAAGGCGTCTATGAGGATGCCTTCGCCGCACTCGAACGCGTGGGCGGCTATCGCTGCACGGCTGAAGAATCCAAACGGATCGAGGGCATCCTCTGGCAGAATGGCAAGCTGAACCGAAATCTCATCGCGCGCGATCCTGCCGTGCTGGCTGAGGCCTTCGGCCTGCCGGAAGCAGCAAAAGCTGCGCGCTTTTTTATCGTCGAGGAAACCGGGATTGGCCGCGCGCATCCGTTCTCAAGCGAAAAGCTGTCGCTTGTGCTGGCGGTTTACCGTGCGCGGGACTTCAAGGCTGCTGCATCGACCGTGCGTGCCATCCTTGACCACCAGGGTCGCGGCCATTCTCTCGGCATTCATACAAAGGATTTGTCACGGGCGCGCTACCTGGCTGAAAATCTTGATGTCGTGCGCGTCCTGGTGAATTTCGCCCACACCTTCGGCAATGGCGGTGGATTCGATAGTGGGCTTGAGTTCACGCTGAGCATGGGTTGCGGTTCCTGGCAAAAAAACTCCATCAGCGAGAACCTGAACTACAAGCATTTCATCAACATCACGCATCTTGTCACGCCAATACCTGAAGACAAGCCGACCGAACAGGAATTGTTTGGCAACTACTGGCAAAAATACGGCCGTTGAGGACAACCGATGAATCTGCTTGAATACCATGCAAAAGCGCTAGTTTTGGCCCCAGCGGGTATCCCGTTGCTTGAAGGTGCATTCTGCCGTACGGTCGACGAAGTTGAGGCCGCGGCGAAAAGGCTTGGCCCTTGTGTCATCAAGGCGCAAGTGCCTGTCGGCAAGCGCGGCAAGGCCGGCGGCATTCGCCTGGCGCAAACGCCCGACGAAGCCCGTGCCGCCGCAAAAGCCATCCTCGGAATGGTCATTGACGGGCATCGCACCGATGCCGTGCTGATCGAAAAACTCGCCCCGATCGCGCGCGAATTCTATGCCTCGGTGCTCCACGCCCCCCGTGAACGCGCTTCGCTCGTGCTCTTCGCCGCAGAAGGCGGCATGGATATTGAGGAGATTGCAGCCGGGAAGCCCGATTCCATCCGCCGTCATCTGGTCGAGACGCCCGATCATTTCACGCATGCCGAAGCCATGGCCATGCTGGATGGGCTGGGCCTTGGGCCCAACCAGGGGGCCATCGCCAGCGTTCTGGTCAGTCTTTATCGCCGCTACCGCGAGACCGACGCCGAACTGATTGAAATCAATCCGCTGGCCCAATTGAAGAGTGGCGAGATCGTGGCGCTGGACTGCAAGTTCAGCCTTGATGATGCCGTCGCTTACCGCCAGCCTGAAATCGCCGCCGCGGGCTGTCCCGACAAAATGACCAGACTGGAAGCGGAAGCTGCCGCATTGGGGCTGAAATTCATTGAACTCGACGGCAATGTGGGCATTCTGGCCAACGGTGCGGGCCTGACCATGACGACCATGGATGTTGTTGCCCATCTCGGTGGCAAGCCCGCAAACTTCCTCGAGATTGGTGGAGATGCCTACACCAAGGCTGAACCTGCCTTGAAAATGTTGCTGTCAAAACCCGAGGTGCGCTCGCTGGTGATCAACTTCTGCGGCGCGTTTGCGCGCACCGACGTCATGACCCGCGGTGTTATCGAGGCCTGGCGCAGCCTTGCGCCCAAAATCCCGGTTTTCTTCTCGGTTCACGGCACCGGGGAGGATGAAGCTGTTGCGCTCGTGCGCGAGGAATTCAACGTGGTGCCCTTTGATCTGATGGAAGACGCGGTGCAAGCCGCCATCGAGGCCGCACGATGAGCCGGTTTCCCCTTCTGCGCAGGACGGATCGTGTTCTCGTGCTTGGCATGACCGGCACCCAGGGCACATTCTGGTCCGAACGCATGATCGAGACCGGCACGAATATCGTTGCTGGTGTCAATCCCAAGCGGGCCGGTATGCAGCATCTCGGCAAGCCAATCTTTGCCTCAGCCAAAGAGGCCGTCAGGACTCTGGCCGTTGATGTGGCGGTGATGTTCGTGCCGCCGGGGCTCGCCGGAGCGGCGGCGCTGGATGTCATCGACGCGGACATTCCGGGCCTCGTCATGCTGACCGAACATATTCCAACCCATGACATGATTGCCGTTTTCGCCCGCGCCAGGGCTGCGGGCACACGTATCGTCGGGCCGAATACGGCGGGTCTGGTAACACCGGGCGAAGCCTTTGTTGGTATCATGCCGGGGCACAATGCCAATGTGTTTCAGCCGGGCCGCGTCGGGGTGATTTCGCGCAGTGGCAGCCTCGGCACGCTGATCTGCCTTAACCTGACCCGCGCCGGTTTCGGCCAGTCGAGCTTCATCGGTATTGGTGGCGATCCGATGATCGGCACCACCACGCTTGACGCGCTGCGGGCGCTCGATGGCGACGAGGGCACCGATGCTGTGGTGATGGTTGGCGAGATCGGCGGCGGCATGGAAGAGGAAGCGGCGGGTTACGCCGCCACCATGAAAAAGCCGGCGGTGTCCTTCATCGCGGGCGGTGCCGCACCACCCGGTCGGCGCATGGGTCACGCCGGGGCCATCGTTGCCGGAAATGTCGGCAGTTACCGTGGCAAGCGCGCGGCGCTGGAGAAGGCGGGTGTCATTGTTGCAGACACGCCACACGCGATTGTGCAGGCCCTGGCAGGCAAATTGTCGGCCGGGAAAGGACGGGACACTGGAGATTGATTCACGCACGAATCTGGATTGGGCATGACGCCTGGTCAGGTGTGATGGATTGAACGCAAGCCAAATATGGCTGCAAAAACGGAAGGAAATGCAATGTCAAGGACCACAATTATTCGAGGGATCAACGATATCGCGGGATGTGATTTCGAACCTTCCCGGCGGCACATTATGACCGGCGCGGCGGCAGCGGCGCTGGGGGCAATGGTGCCATCCATGGCCTATGCCGCTTATCCCGACCATCCGATCAATTTCATCGTTCCGTGGGGACCAGGCGGTGGTGCCGATCTGCTCGCCAGAACGGCCTCGACGATTATCGCCAAGAATCTGGGTATCTCAGTGCCCGTGATCAATGTTCCGGGTGCGGACGGCATCGTCGGCATGACCAAATTGCTGAACGAACCGGCTGACGGCGGAACCATGGCCGTCCTGATTGGTGACACTTTTGCCCGGCTGGCCGGGAAAAATCCCCCCTTCACCATGAAGTCGATTATCCCGCTGGCGATCATGATCCAGCAACCTTCCGGCTATTGGGTGAACGCCAAGGGCCCCTGGAAGACCTGGGCCGACGTCAAGGCGGCAGCCCAGAAGAAGACGCTTACTGTGGCGGTCACGGGCTTTGGCAGCGCTGACGATATCACGACGCGATATCTGGCCTCCAAGGGACTCAAACTGCAATCGGTGCCCTTCGCCAAGCCGGGTCAGCGCTACAGTTCGATCCTCGGCGGCAATGCCGACATTGTCTATGAGCAGACCGGCGACGTGCGCAGCTATTTTGATTCAGGCAAGTTCCGCCCAGTCTTGTTTTTCTACCCCAAGCCGGTGCCAATACCTGTTTTCGCTCATGTTCCCGTGTCGGTTCAGGAGGGCTACAACGTCACCTTGCCGCAATTCCGCGCCGTGGTCGTGCGCGCGGATACGCCGCCGGATCGCGTGAAGCTTCTCGCCACCGAGTTGCAAAAAGTGGCCGAAAGCGCCGCGTTCAAAGCCTATCTGGCGCAACAATATGCCGATCCCAACAGCTACATCGGAATGGCGGGTGCCGGAGCCTTCATGGAGGACTGGCTCAAGCAGGCGGCAGACACCATCAAGCGCACCCACTGATCACGCGGCCCAGTCTCTTGCCTTTGAACGGAGCCGCCAATGCCAAGCGCTGTGCTGAATCGCATTATGCCTTACTTGATCCCCCTGGCATTGGCGGTGTCTTTTTATGTCCTGGCTGGCCACTTCGATGTGGTCAGCCGACCTGGCCACCCCGGACCCGACCTTTGGCCGCGGATGATCTGTGTGATGCTCGGCATCGCGTCGTTCATCGGGCTGATTGGGGCGCTGTTCGAGTCCGGTGATCCAGTTGCCGATCACGCCGACAAGGCCGCTCTTCTCGCCGAGGCCCCCGAAACGAGGCCGGAACTGGTCTGGATCGGGATCGCCATTGTCGGGATTTATATCTTTGCCTTGCCGTATCTCGGCTTCTTTGTCGCCACCACAATGCTCGCCATGGCCTTGCTGGTGACCGGCGGGATGCGAAACCTCGCCCTGGTGCCCATCGCCGGACTGCTGCTGGCATCGGGGTTCAGCGTGGTTTTCCTGCGTATTTTC
>DAICZI010000208.1 GCA_027311205.1 Beijerinckiaceae bacterium
GTCGATGACCGCGCCCGCGTCATGCTGCAAGTGAAGGACGGCAAGTTTACGATCCTCAAATAGTACCCGCGGGCGCGGCGGCGTCGCGTTGACGGCCCTTCGAAGTATCAGCCAGACAGCGCCTGCGCACGCGCACGCGCTGCCTGCACCGCTTTGGTCAGCAAAGGCTGCAAACCGTCCGCCCCCATCAGCACCTCCAGCGCTGCGGCGGTAGTGCCGCCTGGCGAGGTGACATTCACCCGCAATTGTGCAGGCGCGATGTCCTGGCTTTGAAACATCAATTCGCCCGCGCCTTCCACCGTGGCACGCGCCAGTTGCTCGGCAACAGGGCGCTCCAGCCCCAGCGCCACGCCAGCCGCCGCGAGACATTCGGCCAGCAAAAACACATAGGCCGGCCCTGAGCCTGATACCGCCGTCACCGCATCGACCTGAGCTTCATTTTGCAGCGCGACCACCTGCCCCATGGCGCCCAGCAGGGTTTCGGCTAAAGCCCTTTGGGCCTGGTTCACGGCGGGACTGGCATATAATCCCGTGATGCCACGTCCCACCGCCGCTGGCGTGTTCGGCATGGCACGCACAAACGCCCTGGAGGCCGGAAAGCGCGCCCCGACATCAGCTATGGTCTTGCCTGCCAGAATGGAGATCACCAAGGTATCCGGGCCAGCCAGTGCGGCCAATCCTGCCACTTGATCAAGCAGTTGCGGTTTGATGGCAAGCACCAGCACGTCCGGCGCCTTGAGTTTGCCGATTGGCGGATTGAGGCTGATGTTCAGACGTTCGCTCAAAGCCTGGACAGGGGCCGAGGGATGCGGATCCAGCAGTGCCGCGGCGCTGGGGGTCAAACCGGCCTTGAGCCAGCCTTCAAGCAAAGCCAAGCCCATTTTGCCGACGCCCGCCAGAACGATATTGACGGAGCCGAGGGGTGCCGCAGCGCTCATGCGTGGCCTTCGGTTTCGAAGTTCGCGCAATCCAGCGCCTCGCGTGCGCCTTTTCCGGCCCAAACGACAAATTGAAACGCTTGATAATACCGCTCGCAGGCGGCAACCGCATGGGCCACAGCCGCCTCGCACTGGCGCGCGTTGGGGCTTACCCCTCCCGAAAGCATCAGGGTCTGGCGAAACATGATCACCTTGTCTTTGGTCCAGACATCAAAATGCCCCAGCCACAATTGCTCGTTGATCAGGGCCAGCAGCGCCAGCACCTCCCCTTGCTTGTCCTTCGGCACTTTCAGATCAAAAGCGCAAGCCATGTGCAGCGCTTCCAGATCGGGTAGCCAAGTGAAAGCAAGGTGATAGGACGTCCACCCGCCATCAACCGAAAATGACAGTTCATCCTCGTCGGCGCGCTCAAAGCGCCATTCGAGACTATGTGCCAAGCGCTCCACAACATCCACAGGATGCTCAATACGGTGCGCGGAATCCAAAGCAAGCGTCATCCCGACAGGCTCCTGCCAAATCCTAAACCACAATCTAGTCTGCTTACGCCGCAATCTTACGGGGCCGATTCATTCTGGTTAATTTCAAGCCTGAACGAGCGGTTTGCGAATCACCTTCACAATCATAGAGATATGCGGACAGATTCGCGGTGTCCAATGGCTTTTTGTTCAAGAATCAAAATTCATGTGGGAAAAAGCGCCGCAATGACCAATCATGCCCGTCGTTTAGGTGTTTTTGCAATTCTGCCCCTCGGGGTGCGCATGGCCTGTCAGATCAGCAGCGGACAGATATCCGCCACATGCTGCGGCCACCGCCGGGGCACCACCAGAACGGCGTCGCACCGCAGCGCGCAAGCCAGCGCCCAATCCTTGCCACTGAGCCAGCGCCGCGCTGCCAGACGCAAACGGCGTTGTTTGACCGCATCAATCGCAGCAAGGGCAGCATCGGGTGTGGCACGCGCCTTGACCTCGACAAAGGCAATAATGTCACCGCGCCGGGCGATAATATCAACCTCGCCACCCGGCACTTTGTAACGCCGTGCCAAAATCTGCCAGCCCCTGAGCCGCAAAACCAGCGCAGCCATGGTTTCGGCCCGCAGGCCGAGCCGCAGCGCGCGGCGTCGCGCGATCTGGCTCACCCGCGCGATTTGCCAAGTTCGAGCGCCCGCGCATAAACCTGCCGTCGCGGCAGACCCGTCGCGGCGCTCACAATCTCGGAAGCGTCTTTCATCGAATGATGTGCCATCGCCGCCAAAATCGCCTGATCAAGCTTGGCCTGGCTGACCTCCTCCGCCTCGTCCCCAGGGGGGCCAACCACGATGACAATTTCTCCCTTCGGCGTGTCTTCTCCGGCAAATTGCGCGGCGAGCTCCGCCAGTGTGCCCTCGCGCACGGTCTCGTAATGCTTGGTCAATTCTCGCGCCACCGCCGCCGGGCGCGGGCCCAATATGGCGAGCATGTCAACCAGCGCCTCGGCTGTGCGGCGGGGCGATTCGTAAAATACCAGCGTCGCTGGCACCTTGGCGAAAGTGGCCAATTCAGCCCGGCGCGGCCCTGGCTTGGTGGGCAGAAAGCCACAAAAACAAAACCGGTCTGTCGGCAGCCCCACAATGGCCAATGCCGCCAACACCGCCGAAGCGCCCGGCACAGGGACAATGGTGATGCCGACCGTCCGCGCCTCTGCCACAAGCTTGAAGCCGGGATCGGAGATCAACGGCGTCCCGGCGTCAGAAACCAGGGCCAGTTTAGCCCCAGCTTGCAGCCGCGACAGGAGCTTGGGCCGCAACCGCGCGCCATTATGCTCGTGATAGGCCACCAAAGGCGTACGAATACCGAAATGGCGCAGCAACACGGTGGTGGTGCGGGTATCCTCAGCCAGAATGCCATCAACACCACGCAAGGTATCGATCGCCCGAAGGGACATGTCGCGCAAATTGCCGATCGGTGTCGAAACAATATAAAGCCCGGCGGCCAGCACAGGTCGCGACTCGCCAGGGCTCACCGGGGGGTGCGCCGTCGTGGCGTGCATTTCCTCATGATTTTCAAATTCTGTTGGCACCGCAAATGTTCCTGTTTTCTGGCCAAATGTCTCTGTGTTTGACTATGTCACAACCTGAGGCCACCCGGCAGCGAGCTCTGATGGGCCAAGCAAATTTGCATTTTTGACATTAACAGAATTTTCGCCCAAAAATCTCTTTATGATCGTCGGCCATTGGCTCGGAGCTGTTGTTTTTTGGCCACAGGCGATACCGACAAGTTCTTTCGGGAGACACGCTTTGCGTAAATCCAATACAAGTCCCAGATTTCTAAAGACCTTTGCCATGAGCTCCGGAGTGCTGCTCGCTCTGTCATTGGCAGGCTGCAACTCCATGATGCCGTTCTCGTCTCCAGCCCCTTCCTTGCCCAAAACTCCGCCTGCCGTGCCGCTTCAGGAGCAATCGCTGTCAGCCGCGACGCCACCCATGACGCAGATGGGCACCGGGCCTGTGCATATCGGCCTGATTTTACCCTTGACCCAAAATGGCCAGCCGGACGCGGTCGGCGTGTCGCTCCGCAATGCGGCGGAATTGGCCGTCGAGCAAAGCTACAGCAACGTCATCACCGTCGATGTGCTGGACGACAAGGGAACGCCCGACGGTTCGCGTGCCGCCACGCAGACGGCGCTCAACAAGGGTGATGACCTGATCCTCGGCCCCCTGCTGGCCAATGATGTGCGCGCCGCCGCCCAGCTTGCGAGGGCGGCAGGCAAGCCTGAAATAGCTTTCTCGACTGATTCAAGCGTCGCTGGGCCCGGCGTCTATCTTCTGTCGTTTTTAGTCGAAGACGACGTTGACCGGATTGTCGATTACGCCGCGACACGTGGCAAGCGCAGCCTTGCCGCTTTGATCCCCGACAACCAGTATGGCACGATCGCGGCGGCCGCCTTCCAGCAGCGCGCAGCGGCCCGCGGCATCAGGGTTCAGACGCTGGTGCGCTATAATAGCGCAACACTGGTGACGGCTGTGCAAAAAATTGCGGCGATAAAATCGCAAATCAATGGCTTGTTCATTCCCGAGCAGGCGGCGGGCTTGCCCGCAGTTGCCCAACAGCTTGCGGCGGCAGGTCTTACCGGGCCTTCGGTCCAATTGCTTGGTACCGGCGTATGGAATGATTCGCGCGCGTTTGCCCTGCCAGCTCTGCAAGGGGCCTGGTATGCCGCCCCCGACAATACCGGCTTTAACAACTTCGCGCACAATTACCGCGCAAAGTTTGGCACAAGCCCGGTGCGCCTGGCCACCCTCTCCTACGACGCGGTCACACTTGCTGGTGCCCTCGCACGCACCCAGGGCAGCCAGCGCTATTCGGCCTCGATCCTGACCTCACCCTCTGGGTTCAA